>SBAY01000014.1 GCA_005239945.1 Nitrospira sp. | reverse complement strand
GGGAGTTTGAGGGGGAAAACTTTTTTCAAAAAGTTTTCCCCCTCAAAAAATTCACTTCTTTAAATTATTGCTAAAAGTTGGGGAATTTCTGAAAGATTATTTTTTCTCTTGACAAAAAAATAAAATTAGGTTATACTGATAGGAAAAAACAGGAGGAGGAAATTAATGGCAAAAAAAGTTTTAGTTATAGATGACCAGTTATTTGTTCTCAGAGTAATTGAGAGTAAATTAAAAAATGGGGGATTAGAGGTTATTACCGCTGTTGATGGTGTAGAAGGATTAAAAAAGGCATTTAAAGAAAAACCGGATTTGATTATAATAGATATTATGATGCCTAAGGTAGATGGCTTTGAGGTATATCGAAAATTACAGAAAGATTCACAAACCCAAAAAATCCCTATTATCTTTCTTACGGCATTAGGTGAAGAAAGAGAGGAATTAAAAGAAATAGGTCCAGCCGCAGTTATTACTAAACCTTTTAGCCCAAGACAAATGTTAAATACGGTTAATTCTATATTAAACCTGCCTCTGAATTAGGTGTCAGGTGTCAGACATCAAGTTTCAGATAAGAACTTCAATTCAGACATTAGACCATAGACTAAAGACTAAAGGCTTGAGTCGTAAGTGGTTAGCCAAAAGCTTAAGCTCTCAGTTTTTGGATGAGACAGGTGTTCATACATTATCTTTTCCTCCATCTAAAAAATGATGGATGAACGCTGAATGTTTACGACTTAAGTCTGATGTCTAAAGTCTGAAGTCTAATGTCTGAATTGAAGGATAAGGGAGAAGAAAAGAGTTAGAGAAAAACTCCTTCCTTTTCTCCTTTCTACCTGACATCTGATACCTAAACATTTACAAAAAGGTGGTATATTTATGGGACAGACATTGGCAGAAAAGATTATTTCATTAAATATAGGCAAAGAGGTTAAAGCAGGGGATTTTGTTGTCGTAGATGTTTCGCTTTGCCTGACGCAGGATGGAACAGGTCCTTTAGCTGTCCGGCAGTTGCAAAAAATGAATCTGGAAAATATCGCCAATCCACAAAAGACGATATTTTTTATAGACCATGCCGCTCCAAGTCCAAAAATGGAATTATCCAATGACCATCAATTTTTACGCAATTTTGCTCAAAAAACAGGTATCCAATTATCTGATGTAGGCGATGGTGTTTGTCATCAAATAATTGCCGAAAAATACCTTAATCCAGGCGATATTTTAATTGGTGCGGATTCTCATACCTGTATGGGGGGAGCACTCTGTGCCTTTGCTACTGGCATGGGCTCAACGGATGTGGCTATTGGCATTGCCCTCGGTAAAACATGGTTTAAAGTCCCAAAAACATTTAAAATTCAACTTGAAGGCGAATTCCCAAAAGCCATCTTTGCCAAAGATGTAATGTTATATTTGATTGGATTGATTGGTGCTGACGGGGCAACTTATGCGGCATTAGAATTTAGCGGGAAAACTATCAAAGATATGGATATGAGTGCTCGGTTAACCCTCTCAAATATGGCTGTTGAGTCTGGGGCAAAGGTAGGACTAATAGCCTCGGACAATAAAACTTATGAATTCCTGTGCGAACACAATCGTGAAGATAAATTCAAAGAAATCTGGGCAGATGAAGATGCAGAATACGAAAGGGAGATTAAACTTGATGTTTCAAGCCTTACTCCAATGGTTTCCTGCCCTCATACCGTAGATAATGTTAAATCTGTAGAAGAGTTAAAAGATGTGCATGTTGACCAGGTGCTTATCGGCACATGTACCAATGGCAGAATAGAGGATTTACGGATTGCCGCCAAAATATTAAAAAGTGAAAAGGTAAAAACAAGGTTATTGATTACCCCTGCCTCTCGAAGGATTCTTCTGCAAACCATCAGAGAAGGTCTATTGGAAATATTCATTGAAGCAGGGGCAACAATAAATCCACCCGGCTGTGGTCCTTGTGTCGGTGTGCATCAAGGGATTTTAGGCGATAAAGAGGTATGTTTATCGACTCAAAACAGGAATTTCAAAGGTAGAATGGGTAATCCGGAAGGATTTATCTATTTAGCCTCTCCGGCTACTGCGGCCGCGACAGCTCTAACCGGTCAAATTACCAACCCTAAAGATTATCTATAATATAGGATTTTTCTGGGTTATAGAGGTATTATCTAAAAAAGCTTGTAACTACTCAGGTAGATAGGCTATAGGCATTTAGGCTGTAGGGCGGAAGTATGTGAGATGATATGGAACTCAGGGATTTGATAACCACGGTTTTGATTACGACTCAAAAACATGGAAAACGAGAAAATTTTGGATGGTCAATACTCAATAGCTAACAGTCTACAGCCTATAGCCTAAACAACCTGAACGATTATCAAAGAAGTTTATCAATATCGTAAAGAGGAAATCTAACAGATGTCTCCGATAATGGTCGTAATAGATAAATGGGAGTAGGAAGAAAATGACCTTTCAAGAGGTAATATTAAATCTGCAATCTTTTTGGAAAGAGCAAGGGTGTTTAGTTACCCAACCTTATGATATTGAGGTAGGAGCAGGGACTTTTAATCCGGCAACATTTTTGCGAGTATTAGGTCCTGAGCCATGGAAGGTATCTTATGTCGAACCGTCACGCAGACCTACTGACGGTAGATACGGTGAAAACCCTAACCGCTTACAACATTATTACCAATTTCAGGTAATTATTAAACCCGCTCCGAATAATATTCAACAAACTTATCTCAATAGCCTTGTCTCTCTGGGAATAAAACCATTAGAGCATGACATAAGATTTCTTGAGGACGATTGGGAATCTCCTACCTTAGGTGCGGCAGGATTAGGTTGGGAGGTTTGGCTGGATGGGATGGAGGTAACCCAGTTCACCTACTTTCAACAGATAGGAAGTATCCCTCTTGAACCTATTTCAGTCGAACTCACTTATGGCTTAGAACGAATTGCTATGTATCTCCAGGGTAAAAATTCGGTATTTGATATAGAATGGGGACAGGGGATTAAATATGGTGAAATACATCATCAAACTGAGGTAGAGTTTTCTAAGTATAACTTTGAGGCGGCAAATGTTAAAATGCATTTTAAATTATTTGGGATGTATGAAAAAGAGGCTGTTCGATTGATAAAAAAAGACCTTGTTTTCCCTGCTTATGACTATGTCCTGAAATGCTCTCATACCTTCAATATCTTAGATGCACGAGGGGCAATTAGTGTTACCGAGCGGACAAGTTATATTGCCAGGATACGGAATCTGGCAAGGTTATGCGCCCAGGGATATATTAAAATCCGACAGAAGATGAATTTCCCACTTTTGTAACCATTAAAGGATAAAAAACAATGATTAATTCATACTTGCTTAATGAAGAAAAAAAACTTATAACTAATTTTAAAGAAATTAACATTCAGGAGGAAATCAAGAACGAGAAAAACCTTTTATGGATTGATTTGATTGACCCGACGGATGAAGAAATCGATATTTTAAGTGAGGATTTTAAATTTCATGAGTTAGCCATTGAAGACTGTATATTTCCGCAAAGTCAACCTAAGGTAGACGATTTTGGCACACATATCTTCATTGTTCTACAAGGTGTCAAAAAGGAAAAGGAAAATGGTGATGAGGAATTAAAGACCGTAGATTTAGACATCTTCTTTGGCAAGAATTTTGTTGTTACGATTCAGGAAGAACCAATTAAAAGTATAACAAACTTATCTGTGCGCTGTAGACAAAATCCTATGTTTTTAGAGAAAGGCTCTGATTTCCTCCTGCATGCCATAATAGATGGTCTTGTGGATAGCTATTTACCTTTATTAGACGAGATAGATGATAAAATCGAGGAGATAGAGGATAAGGTTCTGACGAATCCCACACAAGCAGTAGTGAATGAGATATTCTCATTAAAGAAAAAGATTTTAGCTATTCGAAAGATAACTGGACCTCAACGAGCAGTAATAGGTTTATTATCAAGAAGGGACATCCCTTTTATTAAAGCGGGAACACTTATTTATTACCGTGATATTTATGACCATTTAGTTCGCATCGGCGATACTATTGATATGTATCGGGATCTGACTACCGATGTTTTAGGGGTATATTTCTCGGGTAGTTCGAGTCGGCTGACTGAGGCAATGAAGGTGCTCACACTAATTGCCACGATTATGATGCCCTTGACACTAATTACCAGTTATTACGGAATGAATATTCACTTACCGGAGTTTGGCTGGACAGGTATTCGCAGTGTGCCTTTTGTTTGGACATTATTAAGTGGAACTATTCTTGGATTATTGCTATTTTTTAGACACAAGAAATGGATTTGAAAAAGTGCCAGAAATTCTCCCATTTTTAATACTGGTTCAAGAAG
>SBAY01000115.1 GCA_005239945.1 Nitrospira sp. | reverse complement strand
TCTTTCCTTCTACATTCTACATTCAACATTCTACATTCAATATTTTGTAATCATTCATGCAAAGAGTTGTCCCTACTACTGAAAACAATCTTGAAGAGGTAGTAAGTTGAAGATATAGTAGTTGTTAGGCAAAAATTTACAGCGGATGCCCGAACTTGTTCGGGAAATACCCTCAACAAGTTGAGGTTTCTGTGTCCATTCAAAATCTAAATTTTATTGTTGTTGCACCTAATTCGTGCATAATTTTAAGCATAACAGGACCTAAAACAATCAGAAGAATTGTGGGAAAGATAAAAAAGATAAGTGGGAAAAGCATTTTTACAGGGACTTTCATGGCTTGTTCTTCGGTGCGTTGTCGTCGCAAGGTTTTAAGTTGTTCTGACTGGATTTGAATTACCCTGGCTATCCCCACGCCAAAATGTTCTGCCTGAATAATATTATTAATAAATAATTGTAAGTCTTCTACCCCTGTCCGTTTTCCAATATCCTTTAATGCCTCTCTACGAGATTTGCCCATTAATATTTCCTCTAATGCCTTTTTGAACTCCATAGCTAATGGTCCTTTTGTCTTTTCGACTACCTTTGATAAAGACAGGTCGAATCCTAATCCTGCCTCCATACTTACCTGTAATAAATCAAGGGTATTTGGTAATGACTTTGAAATCAGGCTTTTTCTTTTGGTTACCTGTTTGCTCAGCCAGAATTTAGGGGCTACAAATCCAAAGGCAAATCCACTTAAGGCAAAAACAAGAATTAAGATAGGTGGATTTACTTGAATAAATAGACACAACATCAAAACGATAAATAGCAAGACCAAACTTATCAAAAATTGTAAGACCATAAATTCATTTGGCTGTAAATTACCAGGATTTCCAGCCATAATGAGTTGTGTTTGAAGTTTATCCTGATAAGCAGAGGCTCCCTGATTTTTTCCATTACTAAAACCTGAGGCTATTTTTTGGATAACCGGTTTGAGCATCCGTTCGAAGAAAGATTTCCTTAATTCCTCTTCATCCAAAGAGACTGATACCTGTTCTTTGTTTTTAACAATGGTTAATTTTTTAAGTCGACTGCGGACTCTATCACTTTTAGAGGTAATCAAACCAATGAGTAACAAAAAAAAGGTACTCATAAACATTAAAATTACAAGTAATAACAAAAGGTCCATTGCAATTCACCTCTCAATCGGTAATCGGTAACAACCGATAATTGTGTTTTCCTTACCAATAACCTGCTTACTGATAACCTCATCTTACATCTCCACCTGTATTATTTTTCTAATGATGAGTATACCTATAGATTGCATTATGATACAGGTGCCAATTATACCCCAGCCTATATGTTCGGTGAGAAGAAGTTTATAAATATCTGGTTGAAGAAAATAGAGAAGTGCTCCTAATACTATGGGTAAGAGTGAAATAATAAATCCGGAGAGTCGTCCTTGAGCGGTTAATGTTTTTATTTCTCCTTTAATCCTAATTCGTTCACTGACTGTATAAGATATTTTATCTAAAATCTCTGATAGATTTCCCCCAATTTGTCTTTGAATCAATACGGCTGTCACTACCAGATCTAAATCATCACTTTCTATTCTATTAGTCAGGTTACCCAGTGCCTTTTCTAATGGTACCCCTAAATTTTCCTCGCGAATTACCCGACTGAATTCAACCGACATCGGAGGAAATGTCTCTTTAGCTACTATATCCAATGCCTGCAGGAAACTATAACCTGCTTTAAGGGAATTTGAGATTAGAGAAAGGGCATTACATAATTGCCTGGTAAAGGCAGATAGACGCTTTTTTTTTAGATGGTGTAGAAAGATATGGGGAATAAAATATCCCACTCCTCCCCCGATGACTAATCCAATAAAAAATAGTTTAGAAAAAACCAACGCACCAATAATTGATAGGCAAACGGTTACCAATATATCAATCAAGATAAATTCAGAAGGACGAAGTAAAACCCCGGCTTTAGCTAATTTATCCTTAATATGAGCCTGGTATCCTTTGAAAAATATAAAATTTATTAATTTAGTTGTTAGTTTAGTTGAAAATCGCTCTTTGGGCTCGCTTTGTTTAACTGTGGGCTCTAATGAGGTGAAAAGGGTTCCTACATAAGGTTTTAATCGAACTTTTAGTTTCTTTTTTTTTCTTTTTTTTATTATTATCAGCAAAAAGAAATCCAATGCCAGAATTAAAAAAAATATAGCCAGTAATAGAAATTTCATTTCCTTCTATTATGCCCCTCTTGGAATAAGGAGTTTTTGTAAAGATTCTGTTACTTTATCCTCCGTACTTGCTTCTCTTATTCTGTGTATCTCTTCAATAGATTGTTTCCAGACAGCTTCATTAGTACTAAACTCAGCTAAGTATTCCAATCCTTCACGGTCTTTGACTTTAAGCAAATCCTCAACATATTTTTCTAACTCTCCAATCGCCTTAATACATGTATCTTTATAAATACCTTTAGTAGTTCTAATTACATATTTGAGGCATTTTATATCGTTAATCTCTTCTACGGCTCTATTTCGCTTGACCCTATTTCCTCCTAATGCCGCTACATATCTTAAGGCATCTATATCCTTAGCCTTGATTAAATCCTCTAATAGTTTTTCCAATCCCTCAACTGCCTTCTTTTTTGCCTCATTGTCTTTACTGAAAACTAGTAAACACTTTAGTCCATCACGGTCCTTGAATCTAACAAGTTTATCGATTAATTTTTCGAGTTCTTTCACGGCACGATTGGCTGTATCCCGATACATATTCCATTGAGCAACAAACCTTAACCCTTCGGTATCTTTGAACTTAGATAATTCAACGACCGATTTGGTTCTGACATCTCTATATCTTCCCCACTGGGCAATATATCTTAATCCCTTCAAATCCTCGAATCTAACTAATTCCTTAAGTGCTTTAACCCTATTATCACTAATATTACTTGCCCTGGCCACATACCTCAAACCTTCCAAATCTTTAGATTTAACTAACTCATTAATTAGTTTTCCTAATTCTTTAATAGCTTTATCTCTTATACTAGCACAGATACTATGCGAATCCCGGATTAATCGGTTAATGAGTTGTTTCATCACTTCTTGAACCTCCGGTGTGGCCGGTTGTCTAGAAAGTTCACGAATCAAAAATCCGGTAGAGGCAATTGTTTCCTCTCCAGTACCGGTTTGAAGTCTACGGAGTGCCTTTCTGATCTTGGGGACACTACTCCCTTCCAAAACTAATTTTGTTGTAAATGTTGCCATTTCTCCTCTCTCCTTGTTTTTAGAAGTCAGTTATACCTAAACAAATCAGGCTTGCAAAAATTTTAATTCAAAAGGGTTCACGGATTATAGTGCCCTTTCAATATCAAAAATGTAAGTTGACCACACCAAAACTTCTTTGGTGGATAGTATGTTCTTTCTTTGATCACGATAGGCCAAGGAGACTCAATTTACAAAAACAAACTTGATGAAGCAATGATTCTATTCGGGACATATCCTACATTTACCTTTCCCAAGATCCATCAGGAACATAATATCGGCAGCAAATAACCATAGATAAACCAGAAGTTCTGTAGGAACGATAGCTAATTCTTTGATGCCCCAAAATCAAATTCCTATCAGTCTTGTTTCCTTAAACCCTTATTTAATCACCCCAAGTTTCCCTCTCTTCATACTACCACTTACCGGGTCATGTAGGATATAAATATAGATACCACTGGCTACCTTTTTACCATCATTGTCTATACATTGCCATTCCCATTCACCATTAGTTGGATGTTCTCTTTCGTAAATCAATTCTCCGACTATATTGAAAATCCTTACTTTTATCGTTTGAGTTAATTTAGCAAATTTTATCCATCCTTTCTTTGTCGGATTAGGATAACAATAGGCATTATCAAGATTTGATTCGTAGGTAGGCTTATGAGGTTTTTCTTCTACATTTATTTGGATCTTTTCTCCTTGTGCATTCTTTAACTCTACATCCAAAATCTCAATACAAGATAGCATATCTTCTAATCTTAATTCTCGTACACCTTTTGTCTTCCTCGGGGTTATTATAACATGTGCAATTGGTGCTATGTTTTCTTCTACTACCTTTTCAGAAGCTTCTGAATTTGTAGCTGTTTCTTCTTGTTGTATCTTTAAAGTAGACTCCTCAAATATATCAGTATATGTTCCAATTAACAACTCTTCATCCACTATTAATGTCTCAATCTCTGCACTACCATTATCATTATCTACCTCCCCACCTACAAAAACTTTTAATCTTTTATCCGGTAAATCTGGTGCTCTTATGTCCGAGATATTAATCTTATCAGAATTATATCTAAGTTTAATTTTGGAAGTAGTCAGTGTATCCTCTACATCCTTTATCATTATAGATAATACATTCTCTTCTTGTCCAGATGTAATCCCTTTTTGCTGTATTGGTATTCTATTTATCATTAACTTTACTATCCCTTTGGTTTTTAGCTTTTTCTTCTTTCCTGGTTCAACCCCTATTATCATATTGTTTTCACTCTTACCTAAAAATCCCTTCTTCTTACAATCAATAGTGTATCTATAATTAAAATATGCTCGTTGCCACCAATATCCAGCAATTTCTACCTTTACATGTAACCTATTATTTTCTTTATCAATATATGAGCCATTATCCCAATCAATGTCATACCAAATTTGTGCTATACAACCATTTTCACCTATTGGTACTCGACTAAAATTCTCTATCTTGTAAGATGAGTCTTTAGGATAGAGGTAAAACCAGTACAAAGGATCATAATTTACCATAATACTTACATCCAGATTCTTTCTTTCATCTGTATTCTCAGCATTGCCTTCATAAATATAAGCATTTTCTACCCATGCTGCTTTTGAAAGATAAAAATCAATATCTCTTTCACCATCTACTACTACTCCAAACTTAGTATGCGGAATATACTCAAGAACTCTCCAAGTTATCAATCTCCATTCCCACCTTCGGCTAAATATCCATCCTACCCTTACCCTTCTCCATTGAGAATAAATTTTCTCCTTCTTCGCGTTTATCTGATATATTCCTTGCAAGAGTCTGTCTATTCTATATTCCCCATCACCATTAGTAGTTACAGATACTTTTATTTGATTATCCTGAATAAATTCTATTACTGCTCCAGGAATTTTCTCATTAGTAATTGCATCTCTTACAGTGCCTTTGATAGATACAAGGGAAGATGTAATCTTGAAAGTAGCAGTAGCTTGTCCTTTAGAAAAAAGCCCAGTAGCAGTAATAATCTGTAGCCCATACCCTTGTGAATCAGCCTTAAAGGTAGCAGTAAAACTACCATTAGTATCCGCAGTAGTTAAGCAAATAGTTAATGTCGTCCCAAAATCTATCCTGATTCCCTCATTAGCAAGGTACCCTTCGCCTTTTATCGTAACAGCGGTGCCAATAGTACCTGATGTAGGTAAAACTGAGGTTATCTTGGGATTTATTACTTGTAGGGTTATAGTTCCCTTACTGATGTTAGAGACATTATCCTGCGCAGTTATAATTAAATTTTTCATTCCAATTAATACAGATTCTGGTATTGTAGTTTTGTAAGTGTAAATTCCATTATTTGCTTCTTCATCCCCATTTGTCCCATCATCGAACATTTGCTGATTCGCATTACCACCAATAACTCCAAGACCAATTGTTACTGTTCCCACCCTGCTACCTTCATCTACTACATTTACAGTAAAGGTAATTGTCCCTCCTCGTAGTACAATAGGTGGTATAGATTGTGGATTGGTAATAGTTGGTGGAGTATAATCTGGATTTCCTATCTGTAAGGTTATAGTTGATGTTGCAATATTGGGATTGGGACAACTATCATAAGCACTAACAACTAAATTATATATTCCTACATTAGTATCATCTGGTATTGTAACCTGGGTTGTATAAATTCCATCATTGGCTCTTTCATCTCCATATAATAGTCCATCATCATACATTAATTGATTCTGGATACCAATGACTGAAGTTGAAATTATCACCCATTGTATCCCGCTATGTATATCTTCAACCCTTGCAGTGAATTTTACTGTTTTACTTGCAAATATAATATTGGGTGTAGATTGAGAATTAGTTATGATAGGCGGAGAGATGTCATAGAAAAACAATCCTTTTGATGTAGGACCTATATTCCCCGCTGCATCCTTTGAGGTAACATAAATACTGTAAACTCCACTTGCACTATCTTCAGGTAAAAATAAGTATTCGGTTTGTGTATTAAGAGTAAATGATGCATTTTCTTTTGGCGGTGAATTTAAAGAATAATAGTATCCTTCAACATAACTTTCATAATCCTGTGCAGGATCCCACGATGCACCAAAATAATTTATATTAGTCCATATAGGAAGAGTTTGTAAATTTGATATACCAGTTGGCGGTATATTATCTGTCCAAATTGACCATATATTTTCAGATGAACTGCGGTTATTCATATAGTCACGAATATAGCACAAAATTCCCTCTCCTAACTTCCCTAATCTACTTGAGTCCCACTCATAAGTAGTAAATGTGCCTTCAGGTGTATGAAAGAAATTAGAAGATTCACCTATGAAATATTCCTCTCCTTGTGATAAGCAATAAAATTCTACCTTCTTGACACCCACATTATCCCACACCTTCGCTTTTATAGTTACACTCCCTTTCACATACACACCTTGTTTCTCGTATATTATTCTGCCGCCAGGCGGCTCTAAATCTGAGTCCTCACCTCCAGGGACAAAAGCTGCCATTTGTTCTGCTGCAGAAACTGAGTAACCAGTTTGTTTCTTGAATGCCCTCACTGTGTAAAAATACACTCCTTGCTCCGGAAGTAGAATTCCTCCAGTACTATTTGCATTTGGAGGGAGTTCTACTACAAGTGAATAATTTTTCTCTCCATCTTTTCTTTGAAAAATAGCAAACCCATCTTCATCTGATGAGTTATCTTTCCAGTCAAAATTAATCCACTGAGGCTGCCTATTTTGTGTTATTACATTAGCTGTAAAATCAGAAGGTGCACTCGGAGCTACTGGTAATTCAAAAAAATGATTCCTATCAGACCCTTCTTCATAATTAGTATGGAATCCGTATTCATCCCTTACTGCAATTGTTTGTGGGTAACTATCAAGATTATTCCAATTGACATCATAAGCATCCACAATTAACAAAACCTCTCCATCCCAATCTGTAGATGATGGAATAATAACAGGGTCACTTATATAGTAGTTTAAACCTTCTTCGTTTTGAGAATTGAGTTTAATTTGAATACGGTTATTTACATTCCCGTTAGGACATATAAATGCTGAGTCGATATTAACAGGCTGTGAAAATAGTAGTAAAAACTTTGACTCTACTCCCCTCAGAAGAGGCTTTTTTAGTGAAACATTCAATTTCCTACCATTCTGGTTCTCCTCCCAGGAAGCGAAATATTTTGCTTGATAACCAATTAATTCATCTTGTTCCCTGGCATACATCTCTTTTATTTCTTCTGGTTTGGCAAGTTTCTCCTTCTCTATCTTTTCTAAACATATAGATTTGATATGTTGTTTTTCACTTTTCTGCTTTATATCAAACGGTTCCATCTGATAAGCTCCTACTGTATCAAGATATGGCGCGTTATTATCTACCCGCACAAATCTATGAGTCGTAGTGGTAGTCCCGCGAAAATCTTCTACCTCTATCTCTACAAGATACGGACCATCACAAGTTAGAGTTCTTGTCGTTGCATCCCAATAAAAATTTGTATATGTTGCCATGTCTATATATGGTAGATTTGTTACCCAATATACAGGTCTGTCTATGGTAGAATTTGAGCGATAGGTCAACTCAAGTTTAGACAGTTCTATTGCCTTTGATGAATATTTTGGTATGCTGTAAAATACAAGATTACTCTCATATTTCTCTGGAAGAGGAATATTATTTGTAGAGATATAATTTACTATTTCAGACACAAATTTATCTTCAAAAAGCAGGGAATTCAAAAAATCATCATCTGGATTCCAGAGGTCATAAATTTTGCAAGTAACCCTTTTTACCCCCAACCCACCACCAGCAGAATTACCATTTACACCTATCCTCGCGTCATGTGCTGCAACCGCTATATCTACCTTACCATACAACCCCTTTTCAGAAAGATATATCTCTGAACCCTGTGTGTAAAAACTTACACTATCTATCTCGGGTTTCACATTATCTTTAAATCCCCAATTACTCATATTTGTTGTTGTTGCACCCAAACCACCACCCATTAGAGGATTATTCCAGGAGGAAATGCCAGTAACCGTCCCCTGCTCATTAACTTTATATAGCACATCCTCAAAATGTAAATGCTCTCCCATGCCCTCTACCTTTTTTACTTTGCCTATTGGCTTGCAGTCTGGATGACCAATAGGATAGACCTCCTTGCCTGGTACAACATCATCTCCTGTATGATCCTTGATATGAACATATCTGTATCCATCATTTCTACCAATATATTTTATCCATAGCTCTTGCCCAGACTGACTGGGTGTTTTTGCAACCTCCCCACTTATGACCGAATATACTGGTGTGTCTGCTGGCTTTACTAAATCCACCCCGCGGTGAAAGTGATCAAAATTACCATACTCATCTTTTCGCAACTCACCGAATACCCCTGCAATCTCTACCTGCTCGTTTGGGTTTGCAAAGGGCCAATTGTAAGCATAAACTGATTTTCCTAATAATATAAACCCTAATCCTAAAACTAACAGTTTACTTGATTTCATAAGATTTCAACCCTTCTTTCGTCATAATGGATAATAAATTGTCCTTAGAGAATTTCATTACAGGTCCCTCCAATCGAGTCCACTTGATATATTTATCAGGATACTCCTTTTGTTCCAAATTTTTTAGATTATTATCAAAAATTTCTATTCGTTCTATCTCCCTTTCATTGGGTCTAAAGGCACGAGTAATTATCCTACTATGGTCTGGACTTATAATGATCCCTCGCCAATTAGGAGCTGCATTATTCCCTGGGTGTTTTTGTTTTCCTGAAGAACGTGCTTTCCAAGAAGGGAAAAAGGTTGGAGCCCTTCTATCACTATATTTTGCCAGTAGATTACCACTCTTAGTATCAAAACAAAAGAAATGACCCCATCCTGAGATAACATAAATCCTTCCTTCATCTTCATAATATACATCTTGAACTCCCAAAAACACCTTATTTTTCCATAGCAAATTCCCCTTGATGTCATAGAGACAGAATTCTCTAATCCTTTCATCGCCAACATCCTTATCAGCCACTGCACCTATAAACTGATTCTTTAAGAAATAGTGTAGTTCGCTACCAAAAGTTCCTTCCCTTTTCCAAAGGACTTCCCCTTCCTTATTAAATAGGATAAGATATCCAAATATAGTTACAGCAAAATACTCCCCATTCTCAGAAATATCCAGATAATAACCGTCAGGGCGTCTTTCAACTACATCCCCTAAATCTATCTTTTTAGATTTACCATTTGCATAATACAGTTTCATAGTACAATACCCTCCCAACTCATAATCAGGTATTTCAATCACATAATCCCCACTGGGAGATACCAAAATACTGGTAATTGGAAAATATTTATAACTCCATAATTCTGTCCCTTCTGCATCAAGGATTATTATCTTTTTATCTTTGTACACACAAAGATACTTGTTATTCTTAGACCAGAATACCTCCTCCCAATCTATAGGTAATCTTTTTTTCACCGTTCCAAACTTATCCAAAAACAGCAACTCCGCTTCTGGTACTTTTCCTACTCCTTTTTCACCTTTTTCCAGTAAAACCACCTTTGGATAGCACATAGATA
>SBAY01000049.1 GCA_005239945.1 Nitrospira sp. | reverse complement strand
TTAATATTCTATCAGGTAGTCTGGATAATCTCAATGTTTTTTATTAATATTTTTTTATTAATAGAGAATAAAGGTATTATACCAGGTATTAGTTGGTAATAGGTTAGTTATCAGTAGGTTCAAGGTTTAAAGTTTAAGGACTAAAACCCCTTGTTTCTTATTCCTTATTTTTGGAACCCTAAAACCCTGTTATAAGTGGATAAAATATTACTGTTAGAAGAAATCATTTTATTTTTAGATAAATTAATAGCACACAGATGATACGGATTAAACGAATTTCCACAAATTCTTTTAGCCATGTTAATCCGTCACTAATCCGTGTTACTCATGCTGTTATTTTTTATCCTGTACTTTAATCGTTTGTAATCAGGTAATTAAGTTTACATAAGATATATTATCAGAAGTAAGAGTAATGAGTAAAAATAATATTCTTAGCAGAGAAAGAGTTATTGGATGTTTGAAGGAAATTAAGAGTGGGTTAAAATTCATTGAAAACACAAGGGACACCAATTAAGGTTAAACCCTAAGTTGCCAAAAATTATAAACACGAAAACTCGAAATTTAAGAAAATACGAAAAGGAATAAGGAATATAGATTTTTTCGTGTTTTCATGCTTTCGTGCTTTCGTGATTCTTATTGAATAAATTCACAAAAGTCCAGAATATAAAAGTCAAGCGAAAATTAAAAAATATCTCCCTCTTTCCTTTTTCCTCTATTAAAGCTGCCAAAGTGGACTATATAGTATAAACCTGAGATATATCTGAAACTGATTACTGATTACTGATTACTGATTACTAATTATTCATTTATGATTATCCCTCAATTACTTAAACTTACAAAGAGACTTTTTAAGTTTTATATTAAGTTTTATTAAACCATGCTTCAAATTAGTATTTTTGTTCATAAGTTCTAAATTTATGAAGTTCTAAACTTATGAAGTTTTAGATGACAACCAGCAAATCAAGGTAGAAATAAATATCACTTCTTTTTCCCTTTAGAAATATTTTTAGGAAGAAAGGATAATTTTAACGGAGCAGTTAAATTTTGAAGAAGGTAAAGTTTTCTGTCATAAGAGGCGGCTACCACATATTTAGCATTAGGAGTAATGGCAGTTTCATAAACACTACCTTTAGTTTCATATTTCCAGATCTGTTTTCCCTCTTTATTCAATAAATAAACATTATTATCACTTATGCCTGCGACAATAAATTCACCATCAGGGGTAACTCCTATACCATAAATTTCTCCTGGCATCTGCTTTTTCCATAACAACTTACCTTTTTTATTCAAAAAATATAAATATTTATCTTCACCACCAGCTATGATATAATCCTCCTGACAAGTAATATCTACATTATAAACCCCACCATTTGTTTCAAAGTTCCATAATACCTGCCCTCTTTTATTTTGCAGGTAAATATTTTTATCTTGACAAGCTGAGACAATATATTCACCTTCATGAGTAATTCCGACACCATTAACCATCTGGTTCATACCATATCGCCATAGAAGTTTTCCATTTATTATATCTAAAAGCCCTATTTTCCAATCCCCTGTGCCAAGGGCAATATAATCACCCCTGGGAGTAATAGCCACACTATTTACATCCCCACCGGTTTTATAATTCCAAAGTAATTCACCTACATTATCAAAAAAACAGACATCATAATTCCCGGTTCCAGCGACAATATGCTTGCCATCATAGGTAATTCTTACCGAATGAACCCACTGTCCAATATAATATTCCCAGAGTTTATAACCATTCCCATTCAGGAGATAAAGATTTTTATCATTAGCTCCAACAGCAATATATTTCGCATCCGGGGTAATAGCAACACTAAAAACCCGCTCTCGAATATTATAATTCCATTTTTCTTTTACTAATTCGGACATAATTTTAATACCCTCATCCCATTTTTCTTTTGCTGTCAGCCAATCTTTACCTAAAAGATAATAAGCGTTTCTTATCAAGTCAGGTAGAGGTTCTGAGGATTCTGCCTTGCGGTTAATGTCATCCTTAACGGTATCATCCATATAGATATAATACAACCGCGATTTATAATCCTTGTTAAGTCTGCCATCATCACGGATAACAACCTGTGGTGTTTTCACAAGCCCAGCTTCGATTGAATCATTTAACCCGAAATTGCTCACTAAGTGCTTCTTCTTCTTCAGTTTTTTCCCGAAAGGGGCAAATGGTGTGGCAGAAAAATCAAAACAACTTAAAATTCTCCGTGCTTTATGAATACGGTCAAGTCCGCCAACCCAAATCGTGGCTTCCTTAACACTATCTTTCAGGTCTCTTTGCCTGATATATTCTCCTTCAGCCACTATATTTACCCGTCAGGCATGGTGCGCTTCATCGTTTATAACAGCGATATTCTGACTGCTTGTCATATCACCCAACACTTCCCGCACATACACCTCATCACTTTTTGCACCTCGCTTATCAACTGACTTCTTCCTCTTTAACCTTTCTTCAGTATCCCAATTGAGGATATGCCAGTTATGAACAATAATTTTACCTTGTCTCAAACCTTCAATAAGTCCAGTTGGAATGATATTAAACTCGTCGTAATAATTTCCGCTGGGGGAATCTGGTATTAACACTTGCAATCTGCTCTTAACAGTGAGTCCGGGAGCAATAACAAGAATATTTTTTGAAAACCTTGTATCCTTTGGGTAGGTAACCTTATTCAAAACCTGCTAGGCGATAAGAATGGACATAACAATCGTTTTGTCTGAACCTGTAGCCATCTTTGAACAAATTCTCTGGAATTCTCCGCCGTCAGTCCAATTCCCTCTTTTTTGTTTGGTTATTTTACGCGCCATAAGATTTTTTCTCCTTGCTTCTATCATGATTTATTAGGATTATATAATATTCCAGATGAAAAGTCAAGAAAAAATAGTTGAAGCCAGGAATTCCCCAACTTTTAGCAGTGATTTAAAGAAGTGGATTTTTTGAGGGGAAAAACCCTTTGAAAAGGGTTTTTCCCCTCAAACTCCCCTTTTCCAAAACTTTTTAACCACAACTAATCTTTGGGATGTATTACATCCCAAAGATTAGTTGTGGTTAAAAAGTTTT
>SBAY01000231.1 GCA_005239945.1 Nitrospira sp. | reverse complement strand
TGGTTTTGATTAATTTTTCTATCCTTCTTTTTCCTAACCCCGCTCTAAATATTAAGAACAAAGCTACCAATAGACAAATTCCTATTATAAGGCATATAGCAAAAAGTAATATCTTTTTCCAGGACAATTCCCAATCCAATATTCTATCGGCACACCCAAGACGATTCCTGATTTCATCATCAGATACATTCTTCCTTATATCTTGCCATAGCCGATATAAGTTGTTCAAGGTTACTTCCTTCTCAACTACAGTTGCCCATTCTGGGATAGATGGATAGGATTTGCCATATTCTAAAGCCTCCTTGAATATCTGGTAAGAGGGGTCTTCTTTAATATACACATCCATTGCTTCTTTCAAACCAGGTAATGCCCCTGTAATATTTCCATATTGAAGTTGTGCTTCTTTACCTGATAGAAATAAGAGAAAATCTTTTGCTTGCTCAAAATTGCCTCGTTCTTTGGTTGTTTTAAAAATGGCTAAATTACAGCCGCCAACAAAGGTAAATTTTCCAGCAGGACCAGCCGGAGGTAAAGCAACTCCAATCTTCTCTTTCCATCCTTCCTCTCCAAATCTATCTTTTAATCTCTTTACCAACCACCCTCCGCTTATAATTATTCCAGTTTTACCTGCCATGAATTGCTCCTCAAGTTCGCCAAGAGTAATTTGGGGTAGATTTGAGTCTTGCGTCAATTCTTTTAAGAAGATTGCAGATTCTAAAGCCTCTTTGCTATCAAGAATAGCTTCTTTTACTGAGAATATGCCTAATTTTTTCGTAACTTTAGTAATCTCACCACCTGCACCCCAGAGCCAAATAGCAAATTGATGAAGTACATCTTCCTCACGAGAGCCTACGGGAAATCCAATAGGAGTTCTTATTCCTGAAATCTCTCCATTATCTATGGCTTTTTGAGTCTTCTGGCAAACTCTTTTTAATGCCTCCCAATCTTTTAATTCTACCTGAGGGTTCTTAATAATATCCTTCCAGTAATATAAGATTCTTACATCCACATTAAGGGGAAGGGCATATATCTTTTTAGAACCAAGTATCTTGCAGCTTTTGATTGAAGGTTCAAAATACCGACTTTCGTCCACATATTTAGTAATCTCAATCAATGCACCTTTGTTGGCAAAATAGGCATTCCAGGTACTTCCTAATTGAATAATATCTGGTGAGAAATTTTCCTTAGACGCGGCAATAGCATCCTCAATCTCTCCAAAAGCCTCTGACCATTTAAGGACTCTAATGTTGATTTCGCCCTTCTTCTCTTGCTTATACCTCTTGATCAACTTCAATATCCCAGTCTGACCAAGAACAGCCTTAGCAAAATCACAATCGCTTTTAAGTTCTGAGAGGGTATTTTGAATATTCTGGTTTTGGGCAAGAAATTCTTCTATCTCTTTATCTGAAGGTTTATGAGAAATAGGTGATTCATTGGGCATAATCCACAGGACAAGTGGTCTTTCCTTGGCATAAGAGCTAAAGGCAGGCATAAATATGGCTATTAAAATCAAAACCAAACATACAGGTAGTCTCAAGCTCATTAAACTCCTCCTCCTTCAAAACAATTTAGCCACTAAGGCACAAAGACACAAAGATTACAACTAATAGCACACGGATTGCACGGATGAGACGGATTGACACGGATAAAATTCATATAAAAGAATCCGTGAGAATCCGCCAAAATCTGTGTCATCCGTGTGCTATTCCATTATTTTCTTCGTGCCTTAGTGTCTTTGTGGCTGGGTAGTTACAAAACTCCTGCAAAATTCATTCAAAACAGTATAACAATATGGAATGTGTCCCTTTCCTTACTAGGCTATTTTATCATTCCCAGCAAAATCCCAAAAGTCCTGATAAAACTAACAAGCTTTTTCATGATTTAAAAACCTCCTTAATATATTTGGATTTCTCGCAAAGACGCAAAGATTTCGCAAAGGGCGCAAAGGGGAAATAAAAATAAATATCTTTTTCTCTTTGTGCCCTTTGCGAGAACTCTTTGCGTGCTTTGCGAGAGTTCTTCGCGAGAGGGTGTTAGGGAAGTCGAATTAGTCCGACCCAAAGCTAACCTACACCTCCAATTCATCATAAGTTATAAGTTGAATACCAAGTTGCTTACATCTTATTTCTCCCTTTTCTTTCATTATCACGGCAACAAATAGAAGTTCAGGTGTTATGCCCTCTTTTTCGGCATAAAGCTCACCTATTTTGTAGAATCGGTCCACATGAGCCTCATCTGCAGAGGATTTTATCTCTATCAAGAGATGTTTTCCATTGCGAATTACACAGTCAATTTGAATATCGGCATTGGGAGCACCAATCCTTCCCTCTTTATCTTTAATCTTGTATTCATCAATCCCTGCTACCTTAAGATTCTTCAAGAGAAGTTCCCTTAAGGTGTTTCTAATAGTAACCTCTGTCTCTATTCCCCATCTTGAACCAATAGTTCTGATACTCATTCCAAGCCTATTAAGGGCTTTTGTCTGTTCTTCAAATCTACGATCTACTGCTTCAAACCGCTTGTCCATCTGTTCTTGCATTGCTTCGAATCGCTTGTCCATCTGCTTTTGCATTGCATCGAACCGCTTATCCATTTGTTCTTGCATTGCCTCAAATCGCTTATCCATTGCCTCAAACCGCTTGTTTGCCTCTTCTCTGGAAATACGAATCTCTTCTAATATCCGAGCCAAATCTTCCTTTGTAGCAAATGTCTCCATTAAGACACTATACAACTCTGTCCGAAACTGATTATCTTTTTTCAACAAAAAAGGCAATATCCTCATAATATGTTTTTCTTCTTCTTTCATCAATGAGATAGCCATTTACACACCTCCAGATTCAAAATTATAAATTTTATTATATCTTAACCAGATAATTTTGTCAAGATGAATTTTAAAAAATATGTAATCCCTGAGGTATTATACCAGTTATTAATTGTAAGTAAGGAAAAATGGAAAAGTTGGAAAAAGGGGGAAATGAACTCAAGGGAAAGTGAGAAAGTGTGCCGGTGTGAAAGTGAGCCTTTTTTTCTACCCACCTGCTCACTTTCCCACTTCTCCACTTTCTTATTTTTCCCCCATTTCCCCTTTTTCCTTACTTACACTCTCAACCGATACCTGAGGGATTACAGTTATTGTATGTGTTTAGCGTACCACAGAGATACAGAGGTCATAGCGCAGCAGAGCCGCAATCAAAAGTAAGATGGTGATCGGTAATCGGTGATCGGTAAAAGAAAAAACTTTCTCCATTTCTCCTTATTTACACAACTTCAGATGGCTAAAGTGTTACCAGATTTTCAAGCATTTGCTTAGCATAATTATCATTTGGGTCACGTTCAAGCACCTTATTAAACTCAATCTTTGCCTCTTTATATCTTTTTTGGAGCATGTAAAAAGAGCCAAGATTGCGGAGAGATTGAATATCCGCTGGGTCTATTACAAGTGCCTTTTTAATTTCCAAAATAGCCTTATCTATCTCACCTTTTTCATAGTATTCCTTAGTTAATTGAATATGCCTTTGCTTGAGATAATCAGCATCTAATTTAGCCACCTCGCTATCTTTCCTTTGTATTTTATAAAGTTGGATAAGATTATTTTTAGCCGAGGCATGATTGGGATTTATTTTGAGAACCTTTTCAAACAACTCTTCAGCCTCTTTATATTTTTGCATATTGGCATAAACAGTAGCTAAGTTATTCAGGGCATCTGTATGGTCAGGGCTGAGTTCCAATGCCTTTTTATAGGAGGCAATTGACCTTGGCGTATCTCCATCTAAATAATAAGCCATACCCATATTAAAATAAGAGCCGGTATCCCCAGGGATAAGTGCCAGCAACCAGTTTGAGCCTTCGATAGCCTTTTCAACCCACATCTTTCTTTGGGCAGGGTCATTGTTTGCCCGCTCGACATAAATACTATTCAGAACCTTCCAATAACAATTTTCATAAGGAAAGATTTTAACTGCCTTTTCTAACCCGGGAACACCGGCAGAATATTCATGCTTTTCTACAAAATCGAATCCCTTTCGATACTGGCTATCAGCAATGAAAGGTCGAAAGACAAGGTAGATTAATACCGGCAGTATTCCCAGAATTAACCCATAAAGACTACATCTCAAGGGTAGGCTTTTAATCCTTGGAAGAGAGATAGATTGTTTGGTTGGTTGTCCTTGAGGATTGAGTATGACCATAGTCATACCCATAACCATCCAGAAAAGCGAAAGGATAGTTACCAATCCAAAACTAAATTGATTTTGAATTAGGTACCCAATTTCACAGGCAACAAAGGAACCAATCAACAATCTCTTATTCATATCCTGCTGGTGAAAAGCCGCCTTTAGACTAATCATAAAATAGGTTATCAATACCCAAAAATATATGAGGAGCCCAATTAGCCCCCGCGTAACAGTTGTATCCAGGATATCATTATGAGCCTTATCAGTGCCAATGTTCATTAATTGGAGTGTATCTAAACCTATGCCAAGGAGAAGATTTTTAGTGTCTTTAAGGATTATGCGGACGGTAGATCTCCAGAGACTAACCCTTTCTTCTTGTGCCCCGCCGGTAAATTTAATTTCTGGGGCAGGGAGTGCCTGCTGTATTCTATCCTCAACATTTAATTCCTCCTTCTTTGGCGTAGTAGTAACTTGAGTTATTGACTTTTGAGTCGTGGACTCTGTTTTTATCATCGTCCCTATAAGTCGATTAATGACCGAAGTCTTTGCATCCATATTATAATATGTAGTGATACCAATTAACACTACAGCTAATATTGTTGTTTGTGCTTTATTTTTAATAACCCATTTTGTCTTGAATAATGAATTGAAGATTAATGGACCAAAGAAAAATAGACTAATGAAAATTCCTCCTGTAAGTAAAGCGACTATATGGGTAGGGGATAAACATTTAATGATGAGTATAAATCCTAATAGGGTGCAAAGGGTAATTGTGCCGTAAAAGGTAAGAGAAAAACTCCATCCACAAATAATCAGATAAAAAATGAACATTCCACCGCCAAAACCTAAAGTTGTTGCCCGACCTACGGTAAATACGAAACAAATAAAGAGTATAATAATGTTTATTATATACCACCAGGGACTTAGTCTATTCACTAAAATTATCCAGGAATTTTTCCAGCTATTAATGAACCTTTGCCAGGTTAAAAACCATTCATTAGAAGAAGAATGCCCTTCTTTTCCTTCCTTTTTTTTTCTTGTTTTCTTTTTTGGGCTAAGATGCTGGTCCTTTTTGAGATTAGGGAAAGGCATATTTAAAGGAAGAGCAGGTTGTGCTTCTTTCGAGAGAAATAGAGCCAACCCTAACGGTATTATCATGATAAGATAAGCCGAGAAAAACACAGGATTGCCAAATGTTCCAAAAACACGCTCCCTAGCAGAAAAACTCCATTTGAAAGGGTCATGACCAAAATGTTGAGAAATCCCATAAATGGCAATAATGACTGCGGTTATAATTATTGTTTTGATTAATCGGGCAATCAATTTAGGGGTATTCATAAAATTAACGACAACATAAAATAAAAATAGATAATTAGTAATAGGAAAGAGTCCTTCGTATCGTTTATAAAAACCAAACAGACTGATAGTAGGACTGACAGAGATAAGTGTAGCGACAATCTGAATTCCTAAGTAGACTAAGATAGGTATATCAAGTGGTGTCCGACAAAGTTTAACCTCCTTAGAGGCAATAGCCTTTATTATCCATAATCCCAGAATGATTAAACTCAAGCTGTAGAGTATAGTTAACTTACCCAAATCAAAGGTATCATACAATGGTAACCAAAAAAAGGTAGGAATAATAATGACTATGAGGATAAGAATACCTCGTATTATTTTATCACAGAGGTTTGGTAACCCATTAATTATAATATCTTTTATGATTAAAGTTACTAATAATACAAATAGATTAAACAGGTAGGCTAAAAAATATCCCAGGTAAATAGGGGTGCGGGTAATGAAGGGTTGAAGAAAGGAAGGGGTGGATAAAATAAATATGCTCAGGGTAAGGGTAATTATTATTTTACACCACTTCAGGATATTGACTTTTCCCATTGACTCTATTCTCTCCCGGATGATAGGTAGTAAGTAGGGAAAATACTTTCCTACTACTTACTACCTACTACCTACTACCTACTACCTACTACTTACTACTTACTTTGAAAGGATATGGCTCTAATCATCTGCATAGCCTTGGCATTATTTGGGTTAAGTTGCAGTATCTTATTAAATACCTCTTTAGCCTCTTTAAGATTTCCTTGCTGATAATACATATAGCCTAAATTTTCATAAGCGATTATATTTGTCGGGTCTAATTCTATAATCTTTTTACATTTAGTAATTACCTTATCAATCTGTCCGCGCTTGGTATAAATCATTCCTAAGGCATTGAGTATTTCTTGGGTTTTATATTTAGGATTTGATTGGAGTATCTCTTCAAAAACCAGGGCGGCATTTTCCAGGTCATTTTTATTTAAGAATATTCGGGCTAAATTCTCTAAAGCGCCAATATGATTTGTATTGAGACGATAGGCCTCTTTAAAAACCGAAATTGCCTCATCAAGCATATTCCTCTGGGTATATATTACCCCAAGATTGTTATAGGCATCGGCTAAAAATGGGTTTATGCTCGCTGCCTTTTTATAAAACTTAATGGCTTCATTTATCAAAGATTCCTGACCCGTTTTTGCCCCTTCAATGTATTTGGCAATAGCTAAGGTAAAATAGGCATTACTATGTTTATAACAGGTAAGCTCAAGTAGTTCATAGGCCCCTTTATTTGCCTTTTGGATCCAGACAGGGTCATAGGTATTCCTTGCCTTTTCTACATAAAGACGATTACATTCATCCCGGTATCTAACCTCATAGGGGTGTAATTTAATTGCCTGCTCATACAATTTAATAGCATTATCCATATCCCCACGATGTAGCCAAACAGTGCCATCTTTATAAAGGTTATCAGCTTTGTAAATCCTTACGGTAAAGTAGATGAGAAGAATAGTTAACCCTATGATGGCAGAAGAAATGATTAATTGGGTCGATTGGTTCTTTAGTTGTATTTTTTGCTCCTGGTATTGAGCAGGCTGTTGAGTTTGAGGTTGAAGGAATATTCTTCCTCCAGCCATAGTTGTGGCTAATAATATCCAGAAGCCAGAGGATAACGGGGTTACCCCAAAACTAACCAGGTTCTGTCCCAAAAATCCTAAGACAGAGCACATAAGCCCTAAAACGATAAATTTTCCATTCCCTTCTACTTTTAAATAATATCTAATACTGGTTAAAAAGAAGACTAATATTAACCAGGTATAGACAACTAATCCTATTATTCCCCTGGCTGAAAGTGTGTCACAGATATCATTATGTGCCCGGTCCTCAAATTCTACAGGTCCTTTCATTTCAGGAGGTAAGATAAAATAAACATATTTAGGGAATATAAATCCCATAGTCTCAGGTCCTGCACCCACTAAGAAAGCCTTTAGATCGTCTTTCATGTTAGTTATGACACTTCCCCAGATATAAGCCCTCCAGGGTAATTTAATTACTGTATTAAGTCCCAAAACTGTTTTTATTTCTAAACGGTCATAGGTTAGAAAGGTAGCCGTTATACCGGGAATTGGGAGATCAACTTTTCTTGGGACAGGTTGTGGATAAAAGGTCTTTTCTGGAATTGGTTCTTCTTCAGTCGTCTTAACCTCTTCAATCGTTGTTTTAGGTTTGCCAGAAGAAAATAGCTCTGTAGTAAATCGCGAAATGACAGAGGTTTCTGGAATTAAAAAATTGAATTTGATAAATATCAACAGAATTACTATTCCTAATGGAATTAACCTGTTTTTTTGTTTAACAATTTCTTTAGTAAAAGTCAGCATTATCAAAAATAATAATGAGCCTAAAAATAACCCGATATATGCACCTCGGGTGTTACAGTGACAAAAGCCATAAAAGGTTAAGCAGACAATACTTGCATAAACAAACGGTATTCCAAAAGAAGATACCGGTAAGGTGACAAAGATTATATATCCCAAACAAACCAATAGATAGCAGATTACTACCGCCCAATATTGGATAGAGACCTTAAAGAAGTTAAATGAGAAAAACCCAATAAATAGGCATAGTTCATAAATGAGAAGCCAGAGGGGATTTTTTTCTTTGGTAAAAGAGATACTTAAGAATATAATACTAATGGTTATATAACCCAACCACATCATTAATGGTGAATAAGCAATCCAAAAGGAATCAGAGTCTCCTAATTTTATTGGGGCGGAGATAGAGTTAAAATTGATGGCAAAATAAATCAGAACAACCCCGGTTTTAATAGCATATATCCAACGCCAGAGGAGTGCCATCTGGTTACTGGAGGTAACATTGATATTAGGTTTTTCATCAGGTTTTTTCTTCTTCTTTTTCCTGATTTTAACCGTAGGTTTTGGGGGCATAACCAGTATCTTCTTACCACTACTGTCTTCTCTTCCCTGGACATAAAGATACATCCCTAATCCTACTAAAACTACCATTTCTGCATAAGCAGAATAAAAAACAGGATTACCAAAATTACCAATAATTCGCCAGGGACTCCATGACTCCCAACTCAATGGGTCTTTCCCAAAATGTTGAATCATACCATAGCACGAAGAGGCTAATCCAGCATAAATTATTGCCTTTATGAGTCGGTAAAGTTTAGGCTTGGTATTGATAAAATTGATAATTATGAAAAACTGAATCATATAACAGGTAATAGCGGTTAAACCTTCATAACGTTTATAAGTGCCTATTAAACTCATCATCGGGTCCATAGAAAAAACGGTTGAAATGATCATAGAGGCAAAGAATCCTAAAACCGCCAGATTAATAGGGGTAGAAATGGATTTATAATTTTGAGTCAAGACCATTTTTATAAGCCAGGCAAGTAATATAATTAAGCTGAGAATATACATTAATCCTACCTTACTCAAGTCAAAGGTAGAATAAAGGTGGATGTCAAAGTAAAGCGGAATAATAAAGGCAATGACTATCACCCCGTTTTCAGCTATCCAATCACACCATTTAATGACATCCTTAGTTTTTAGGTGATAAATTATTAGCCAACTCAAAAATATGGCTAAGCCAGCAAATAAAAATAAGTTAGTCATAATTACTCCTCCTCGTATAATTAAAAATTAAAAATTAAAAATTAAAAATTAACAAGGATTGTAACTTTCTTTTAATTTTTAACTTTTAACTTTTAATTTACTTTATCCTCTCGGATGATATTTTGCATGCAGGGTTTTAAGCCTGGCATGGTTGATATGCGTATAAATTTGTGTGGTAGTAATATTTGCATGTCCTAACATCTCTTGAACACTTCGTAAATCGGCATCATTAGCTAACAGGTGTGTAGCAAATGAATGACGCAAGGAATGTGGGGAAATATCCTTTTTTATCCCACCTGCCAGGGCATATTTTTTAATCATTTTCCAGAGTGCCTGTCTGGTAATATGCCCCCCTCGCCAATTCAGAAATAATCTTTCTCCATCATGACCATTCTTTACTAAAACCGGTCTTCCTTTTTCTAAATATTCACTAATATAATTTAAGGCTGTTTTACCCAGGGGGACTATCCTCTCCTTCGAGCCTTTGCCTATAATATTCGCAAATCCTATCTCCAGATTAATTTGAGACACATTAAGGGATGTAACCTCTGAAACCCTACTGCCTGTAGCATACATAAATTCTAATATCGCCTTATCTCTTAAACCAATAGGTTTAGTTACCTCTGGTTGATTTAATAATGATTCTACCTCTTTATAGGTTAAAAATTTTGGCAATTTACTGGTTGCCCATGATTTTATAGAGGGCGATTCTAAATAAAGGGTTGGGTTAAACTCAATGCGTCCTTCATTCTCCATAAATCGATAAAATGTCTTGATAGCGGCCACCTTCCGACTGATACTTATCGGTTTCAATTGCGTATTGCGTAAAAAGTTAAGATAACCTGTTAGGTCTATTTTCTTTGAATCCCATGATTGAACACCATTTTCTTCAAGAAATGCTCGATACTGGGTTAAATCACCTTTATACGCCAGACAGGTATTGAGAGATACCCCCCTTTCTATATTCAGGTAATTAATAAAATCCTCAATTTGCTGTTTCATTGTATCAATTAACAATTGTCAATTAACAATTATCAATTAACAATTGATAATTAATAATTGATAATTGTTAATTCTAAGAATGGATTACTTTGCCGCTCCATTCCAATAGTAGAAATATCCCCATGCCCCGGGTAAACAATAAATTCATCCGGTAGGGTTAAAAGCCGCTTAGTGATAGAATCAATCAAGGTTTTATATGACCCACCTGGAAAATCCGTGCGGCCAATTCCTGATTGAAACAAGGTATCACCCGTGAATACAAATCCTTCTCCCACAAGACAAATTCCACCTGGAGTGTGTCCTGGCGTATGGAGAACCTTTAATGTTAGATTACTTGTTTTGATAGATTCCCCATCTTCTAATAATTTATCTGCCTTTTGGCAAACCATTGGTTGCTCAAAGACGGTTGATAGATTTAAAAAGGCATCAGTAAGCATAGGTGCATCGTTTTTATGAATAAGTATTTTTGCCCCTGTCGCCTTTTTTATTTCATCATTAGCACAGATATGGTCAAGATGTCCATGGGTATTAACGATATAAATAGGTTTAACCTTTAACTCATTCAATTTGTCAAGAATTAACTCCGCCTCATCCCCCGGGTCAATAATAATTGCCTCATCCCTTTGACTTAAAATATAGCAATTACTTGCCATTGAACCAACGATTAATTTATGAATTTGCGCCATTTTTACTATCCAAAATTAAGGTTACCGGACCATCGTTATGAATGTTCACTAACATCTTAGCCCCAAATTCTCCTTCTTGAGTCTTAATTCCTGCTTTCTTTACCAAGTCTATAAATTTGAGGTACAACTCTTTGGCTAATTCAGGAGGAGCCGCCTGAGTGAAATCCGGTCTTCTACCTTTACGACAATCGCCATACAAGGTAAATTGAGAAATAATCAATGCCTGACCATTGATATCCAACAACGAAAGGTTGAATTTATTAGTCTCCTCGAATATGCGTAGATTAACAATTTTATTAGCTAAATATTCTGCATCTGACTCCATATCCTGATGGGTTATCCCTAATAAAATCACCAATCCTTTGTCTATCTTGCCAATTATTTTATTATCTACGCTTACCGTTGCTTCTTTGACTCGCTGAACACAGGCCTTCATCGGACATTATTTCCTTATAATTTATACAGAGACTAATCTTTCTTGAACTGTTACTTTCATATAGTAACCTAAACGGTTCAAGAACTCTTCACAATCCTCCAATGTAATTCCAAATGCCTTCACATCAGCTAATCCTAAACGAGTAATGATGTCCCGTATAGTATCAAAATTTACACTATCAAATTCAGCCTCCATCATCATCGTCTCTGCCCAATTTACTAATTCTTTTAGTGTAATTCGATGATAAAGATAGTCTATTAATTTTTGAGCTACTTCGTTATTTGTAATTTTCATTGCGTTCACCTCTTTAAGCCTTATGTATATGTCCTTTATCTACAGGATATTTTTCATGAACTTCAACCAATTTGCCTTTTTCATTATAAATTTCCTGATAAAATCTTATTGTTTTTTCTAATGAATCAACTTCTTTAATATACCGAGCCTTCCATCCATAATGACCTTGAATTTCGCAGAAATAACGACGTCCACCATTTTCTAACCTTTCCCAATAACCAAATTTTCGTTCATTCTCCTTTTGTTTATTTTTATCCATATATTTCTTCTTAACTAACTTTTTATTTTATGAATGTTTTCCTTAGTAGGCAACAAGAATCTTCCCTTTGAAAATCTATCCGCAGATTTTACAAATTACACAGATTTTTTCTTTATTTTTCTCTCTCTGTCCTCTGTGGTTTAATCTTCCATCCTTACTTTGTATCTTTGTATCGACTTTATGGGCAGAAGCGTTTCATAAATCATTTGGTGGAGGTGAGGGGAATTGAACCCCTGACCTCTTCCATGCCAAGGAAGCGCGCTCCCGCTGCGCCACACCCCCACGAAAATTGGTAATCGGTTATCAGTTATCGGTAATTAGGTAATCGGTAATCAAGTAATCGGTTTTAATGCTTTATCTGAACTACCGTTTTACTTGATCACTGATTACCGATAACCGATTACCTGATTACCTTTGCATCTGCCCACAGGCTTTCTAAATCATAAAATTTTCGAGTTTCTTCATGAAATATATGCACCACCACATCAAACAAATCTATCAATGTCCATGTCGCCTCTTTATACCCTTCGATATGGTGAATCTTTATCTTTTCTCTACTTAACAATTCATCTATTCCATTGGCAATAGCCCGCACCTGCACATCGGATGTGCCACTACAGATAACGAAATAATCAGTCATATCGGTTAAGCCCTTCATTTCCAGGACAACAACATCATTTGCCTTTTT
This sequence comes from Nitrospira sp., assembly GCA_005239945.1. Taxonomy (GTDB): domain Bacteria; phylum UBA9089; class CG2-30-40-21; order CG2-30-40-21; family SBAY01; genus SBAY01. Next base: position 2,920 of record SBAY01000231.1, on the reverse strand, counting down.
ATCTAAGGCTACTTGTGCACATTGTAAAGCTATTTTTTTAGCCGACTTTTTTGGCAAACTACCATCTCCTTTTGTAAAATAGACTGAAGGGAGGAAGGAACTCTATAACCTAACAGCCTTCAGCCTATCTACCTTCAGCCCTTTCTACCTTCAGCCTTTCTACCTTCAGCCCTATCTACCTTCAGCCTTTCTACCTTCCTCCCTTTCATATATCGTAATATTTCATCTTATCCTTTAGCCCAATTACAAGTTCGTTTCTTGCTTCTATTGATTTAGGATGAATAACTCCGCGATATTTTAAAATATCAAGGATTTTAAAATTTACTATCCAGAAGGTAACTATATCAAGTTCTGTTATGGCAATATTCTTTAACCTTTCATAAGATTTTTCATCCTCTTTACTTTCCCTATAATCCATATAATCAGAGACATAAATTATTTTCTCCAGGGTAGAGGCATTTTTATCTAAGGTAGAATGGATTCTAATAGCTCGTCCAATCTCCTCATCGGTAATACCAAATTTTTCCTTAACCAGCACAGCTCCTACCGGACCATGCCATAATTGGCTTTCGTTTTTCTCTATCTCATCTAAAACAATTTCATATTTCCTTATGTAATCTTTTAATAAATCCACCGATAAATCCTTAGCACAATCATGTAATAATGCCGCTATTCTAACCTTTTGTGGATTAACGACATAATGCTGGGCTAAAAAAGAGGCTATTTTTTGGGTATTAAGACAATGGGTATATCTCTTTTCCGAAAGCATCTCTTTTAATTCCGGCTCAATTTGGGCTGTATCTATCATTTACCTTATTACCTTTCTAATATTATAGCATACATAAAAGAATTTATCAAGAAAAATTTATAGATAAACTAAAAATTCTTCATTGCATTTTATTTAGTTCCATTTCACAAGTTGAAAAAATTTTTTAAAAAATTTAAAAAAATTGTTGCCAAAAAAAAGAGAGTTATAGTATGATTATATCCTAACTTAATTATACGAGGAGGTTGAAAAGATGGCTATTCGACAAAACAAGGTGTCTTTAAGTTGGTTAGTATTTATAGTGCTGGGCTTTTCACTCAGTCTAACCTATGCAGAAACAACCAAAGAAGATATCTATGGATTGATGGACTATCAGAAATTAAAAGGAATAATTTCAGAGAAGGAAGAGATCTTAAAAAAGAATCCCTCTGACATAAGTGCTTTAAAGGTTTTAGGGGTTGCCTATCATAATTTAAGTGTAATAGGCAAAAAAGGTACCTGCAAGAAGGCATTCTCTATCTTAACAAAGGCTTATGAACTTGCTCCCGAGGATTATGAAATTCTTGCTTATCTGGGTAGTGTACACACATTGTTGGGTAGAGATGCTATCTTCCCTTATACCAGGCTTTATCAGGTTAATAAAGGATGCAGGATAATGGATGAGGCAATTTCTAAGTCGCCAAATAATATAGTAGTAAGACTTACCAGGGCAAATAACAGCCTTGCCCTTCCTGATTTCTTCCTACGGGCAAAATATGCTAAGGAAGACCTCCTGTATCTTCTAAAACTTTCCGAAAAGACACCTAACGAGTTTCCCCCTGAGCTTTTAGCTACTATTTACTATACGCTTGGTGAATATTATAAAAGCAAAGAACAATGGGATAAAGCCAGGGAATACTGGGAGGAAGCGGTAAAAGTTGCACCTGAATCAAAGGATGGTCTATCCGCTCAGAAAAGATTGGAAGTATATAAACTTTAAGGAGACATTATGCCGGTTGTAGCAGTAAATGAGGTAAGCAGAGAATACAAACTTGGCAAGACAACGGTAAAGGCACTTCAGAAAGTAAGTTTAACGGTTGAAAAGGGAGAGTTTGCAGCCATTTGTGGTCCTTCAGGAAGCGGAAAAACAACCCTACTTAATATTATCGGCTGTTTGGATAAACCTACTGAGGGCACGGTTACTATCATAGAGCAAGCGATAGCAGGTCTTTCTGATGCAAAACTTTCTGAGTTACGCAATAAAAGTATTGGTTTCATCTTTCAGACCTTTAATCTTATACCAGTGCTTACTGCTTACGAAAATGTGGAATATCCTCTCTGGATTCTTGGAAAAGGGAAAAAAGAAAGGCAGAAGATGGTCTTGAAAATGCTTGAAGAGGTAGGCTTGCTTGAACATAAAAATCACAAACCCGATGAACTCTCTGGTGGACAAAGGCAAAGGGTAGCTGTAGCCAGGGCATTGGTGACTATGCCTGAGTTGGTTTTAGCGGATGAGCCAACAGCAAATCTGGATTCACAAACAGGAGAAGCAATTTTAGAGCTGATGCAAAAAATGAACAAGGAATTCTCTACTACCTTTATCTTTTCCACCCACGACCCAAAGATTATGAATTACGCCCAGAAGATATACCGTCTCAGAGATGGCAGACTTATAAAAGGAGAATCAGAGTAAAAGTAAATGAGAAATAGTTTTTTTCTATTAGCCCTCCGCAATATCTTTAGAAACAAAAGACGAACAATTATTACCTTTCTGGCTATAATTTCAGGGATGGTAGGGCTTATTGTCTTTGGAGGATTTGTAGAATATTCCTTCTGGGGATTAAGAGAATCAACTATCAGGTCACAGCTTGGGCATATTCAGGTTTATAAAAAGGGTTATTCTGAAAAGGGTATTGCTAATCCTTCTGAATATTTGATTGATGATTTTCAGAAGTTAGAAGAGCTCTTTTACAAAATTCCTTATGTAGAATTAGTTACTGCCCGCCTCTCCTTTTCCGGGCTTATAAGTACAGGTGAAAATACCCTTATCTGTAAAGGCAGTGGGGTTATTCCTGAAGTGCGCCAAGAAAAGCTTTTCAGGTTAAGCTGGTGAAAGTCCAGCCTACTCAAAGATTAGCCATCAGGGTAGTGCCGAGTCTTGCGGGGAAGCAGGTA
>SBAY01000034.1 GCA_005239945.1 Nitrospira sp. | reverse complement strand
CCCTAATCTTTCGACAAACGAATATACCGCTTCTATCAAAGGCTGTATGAAAAAAACTTTGTTAAAAAAACGAGATCTTGCAAGTTTGTATTACAGAGGTCACAGAGTTATGAAAACTTTTTAACTCCATCAACTTTCCCTTCCCTTAATTTTAATTCATTCTATTTATTTCTCTGTGTTCTCTATGCCCTCTGTGGTTATAATTTTCTATGTAATCACAAAAAATATTTTTCTATATCTGTCCCAAAATCACAAATCGCACCATTTTCCTCATCTATCCTGAGACCAATATCTTCTGCCACTACCTTCCATGCATCTGTTTCTATCTGTTTTTGAGCAGGCATACGGATAAAAATCAGGGCAAAAATTATAATAGTAAGGGCTATTGTAGCAAAGACAGGCTGCCTGCGGATAAACAAAAATTCCCTTAATCGCTCTACTAAACATTCAAACAAACTACCCTGTGGTAGCATCTGCTCGGACATAATTTTTTCACGAATACACTGCCAGAGCCTTACTGGTGGCTTGATATACCGTGTTTTTTTAAAAGGTGCTTTTATTTTTTGAACCTCTTGCTCAAATTGCTGACAATGAGTGCAACTATCTATATGCTGTCGGATGCGATTGCAAAGCATTTGGTCTAATTCCCCATCCAAATAATCGGTCATCAACAATTCTTGTATCTTTTTACAACTCATTTTTAATCACCTCCCTTCTTGCCAGAAGAGCCTGGCGTGCCCGTTTCAATCGGGAACGAACAGTATTTACAGGAATTTGCAGAACACTTGCGATTTCATGGTAGCTTAGCCCTTCAATCTCCCGTAAGACTAAACATACGCGATGAGCAGGCTTCAATACCTTTAACAACGAATCAAGTTGTGCAGAATCCTCTATATTATCCGAGGTTTTCTTATCATCACCTTGAGTTAATGCCACAGTCTCAAAGTCTACTCTTTTCAACTCTTTTCTCATCGATGAATGATAATAATTTATGGCTGTATTTACGGCTATTCGATAGACCCATGTCTTAAAAGACGAATGGTATCTAAAGGTTTTTAGCTTATGGTAGATTTTCATAAAGGTATCTTGAGTAATCTCTTCTGCATCATGGCTATTGCGTGTAACCTTGAGTGAAATATTATAGACAAAATCACTAAAATTCTTATAGACCTGCTCAAACGCCGCTATATCGCCGTTTCCGGCTCGTGTTAATATCGCTGAAGAAATTTCACTCATCTTTATTACCTCAATAGGCATTTAGGCTGAAAACTGTTAGGCTGAAGGTAGCAAAGAGATATAACTTAACAGCTGTCAGCCTAAACAACCTAACCTTTAGACAATAAAACGGCTAAAAAAGTTCCCCAAATAGATAGTGGGAAATTATTCTCATGGCCTGGTGATTGGCAGGAAGGATTATGTTTAACGGACATCAGGGGCGGAAGCCCGAACTTGTACGGGAGAATTTCTCAACAAGTTGAGACTTCCAATATTCTGGAGAATGGAAGCCCACACTTGTTCGAGGAAAATCCCTCAACAAGTTGAGGCTTCCAACTTCTAACTCTGAACCCCAAACCCCTATTTCGTGCCTCTTCCTAAGGCAATCTTGCCTGTGCGAGCGATTTCTTTTATTCCAAAAGGTTTTAGCAGATTAATTAAGGCATTAAGTTTATCTTCATCACCGGTTGTTTCCACAGTCATTGATTTTTGTCCAACATCGATAATCTTAACCCGAAATATATCAACAATCTCCATAATCTCTGCCCGACGACTATTTTCAGTGCTTACCTTTATCAAAACCAATTCCCTTTCTACATGCTCTTCTCTGGTTAAATCAGTTACCTTAATAACATCGATAAGTTTGTTGAGTTGTTTTTCGATTTGCTCGATTATCTTATCATCTCCATGGGTAACAATAGTCATCATAGACATAGTTGGGTCATCGGTCTCTGCTACACACAGGGAGTTGATGTTATATCCTCTACCAGAAAATAGTCCCGCTACCCTGGCTAAAACACCAAATTTATTTTCAACCAAAACTGAGATAGTATGTCGCATATTTTTCATCCTCCAATTTCTTTATAAAATCTGTCAATTACTTCTCCAGTAGAAAAAACTATTTCTACCTTTCATTCAACATTTAGCAGGAGATTAGGGTCACTTTATGTTATTCGTAAGGTTGTTCCATCTTAATCTCTGCGATTCTTTCAAAATGCTTAATATTACGGGTTACCAAATTTACTTTTAATTCATAAGCCGTAGCAGCAATAAGTGCATCCATTAAACGAATATTATATCTCCTTTTTTATTAGTTCGTATGGTATGGTAATTCTTTTGTAGAGTTACAACAGACATCTTTCTTTCCTCCTTAAATTTCCTTAAATTTTAACTGTTTTTTGAGAAATATTGGTGGGCCAGACTTTGAAAGTAGAATTAACTCTTTTTTCAACTGACCGCAACTCTTATTCCCCTTCTTAGCTAATCTTTGTGTAAAAATATTATAACCTAAGAACCGATTTCTGTCAATAAATTTTTTGGTTTCCGTTTTAGACTTACAATATAGAATACTGATGGCACGGATTTAACAGATTTTCACGGATTTTTTATCCGTGAAAATCAGTGTAATCCGTCTAATCCGTGTTCTATTCCCTTCCTATAAGCAACCATTTCTGGCTCTTTTTGGGCATACTCACGCAACCCACAAATTTCTCGTCAAAACGCAAGAAAGATTTCTCGCCAGGGTCGCCAAGGTTTCACCAAGGACGCGAAGAATATCATACTAAAATTTAGTTTATTTATAATTCTCAGTTGTCAGTTGAAAAAGGTTCAAGTAAAATACTATTTGCTATTCCTTAAACCCTAACCATTAGTGCCTTGGGGGTAAAATCCTTTTCCCTGTTTTTTCCTTAAATTAAAGATTTTTAAAGGATATACCGATAATAAAATATTAGAGGAGGATTTTCGTTGAAAATCGGGTTATTACAAGTCTTTAAAGATGAAGAACAAGCCTACATTGCCTCTTATCCCAAATTACAAATTTATAGTTATGGGAAGACCATTCAGGAGGCAGTCTTCCGCTTAAAAGAAATAATTAAATTTTATATAGAATCTGCCAATGAGTTTGGCATGAGCCTAGAAGAATTATGCGGTATCTCCTCAGAACAGATACAATTAAACCGCTATCCATCATATAGAGAAACATGGGTAGAACTGGAAGTCCAACCTAATTTTAATTGAATTCTTTATAATAATAGGTCTTATATGGCATATAAGACCTATTATTATAAATGAAAAAGATAATTACTATTTTTATAAGTTTGCTCGCCTTACCTGCCTTAGGTGAAGAGGGCTCAAAACCAATAACTAAATTTAACCCCACTGATTCGGCCCTGTTCTGCCAGGTGGATATTTCACCATTGGAAATAAAATCTATCAATGGTTATGATGTTATTACTTCCATCGATTGTTATCAATCTACTGAAGTTGGCAAACCCAGCCTACCTGTGCGCAGTTTTTTTGTCCTTTTACCTGCGTATACAGAGGTTAAAAATATGACGATTACCTCTGTTGAGCAACTCGAATTAGACGGTAGGTATAATCTTAAACCGCTCTCCCCTCCTATCCCTATTTCCAAAGGTTTTACCACTACTGAAATTATATTTCAAGGTGAAGATTTTTACCCGGAAAATATCCTGAGACTTGATTCTATCCAGAAATTACGGGGTTATTCTATTGCCTGCATCTCTGTCTTTGGCGCTGGTTACAACCCTAAAACTAAACAACTAATCTGGAATAAACAGGTAAATTTCAAACTTAATCTGGCTACACCTAAAATAAAGGCTATGGGTAGTAGCGGTAGAGGAATCAGAGAAGACGAGGAATTAGTAAAGGAATTAGTGGTTAACCCTGAATTGACAGATACTTATACCCATGTAACAAGAGCAACTCCATTATTAACTACATACAAATATGTAGTCATCACTACGCAAACTTTAACTACTGCCTTTGCTCCGTTATGTGCTTCAAAATCTATGACTGCCACCATCGCTACTACATCATGGATATACGAGCAGTATCCAGGCAAAGATGAGCAAGAAAAAATCAAGGCATTTATTAACGATTACTATGGAACATATGGAACTTGTTATGTACTTTTAGGTGGGGATGTCAATATTGTTCCCTATCGTGGGGTATATGCGTGGGTAAGTGGTGCAGCAGCACTTAAAACAGACGAATACGAAGATAAAAACATTCCATGTGACCTTTACTACACCTGCTTTGATAAAGAGTGGGATTGGGATACAGATAATGATGGAATTTACGGAGAATTAAATGATGATGATATTGATTTATCCCCCGAGGTTTGGATTGGTCGAGCACCTGTAAATAACCCTGCAGAGGCAACCAATTTTGTCAATAAAGTCATTACCTGTGAAAATTTAAAGGACAACTACATCTATAATGAACTTTTAATCGCTTATATACTTTATAATAAATATCCCTATTTTTGTGATGGGAAGGAGATTATGGAAGACATTGCCTACTATACACCAGGAAGTTATATTGTCTATAAAGAATATCAAACTATGGGAGGTGTAGATAACGGCAGGATAATTAACTACATCAATTCTGGTGTAGGATTGATTGCCCATGCCAACCATGCTAATTGGTGGACAGCCACTCCTTTTGAAATTGTTTCTGAAATAAATGTCAAAACCTTAAATAATGGCAGTAAAACCTTTATCTTTAACACCATTGGCTGTATTGCTGGAGATTTCAGTAAAACAGACTGTATTGGCGAGGAGATGCTTTTAAATCAAAATGGTGGAGCGGTAGCCTTCATTGGCAATTCAAGATATGGCTGGTTTGATGAATCTAATGTCAAAAAATATAGTGGCGAATATCAGATAGAATTCTTTAAGAAGTTCTTTAAAGAGGGATATAGCCGTCTTGGCGAGACATTAGGTAAAAGTAAAATGGAGTTTATCGGCGAGTGTGGAACGAATACCCCTTACCGCTGGATAATGTTTTGCCTTAATTTATTAGGAGACCCAGCTATGGAATTTCGTGGCACAAAGGAGATTTTTTGCATTGACCAAACAATTGAGGATGTTATTAATGAGCCAGAGAAACCGATAGATTTAGTCATTACCCTCAAAAATTTAAAACAAGGCACAATTACCAATGTTTATGGGACAATATCCACCAATGACCCGTATATCACCATCATTAAAGATAATGCCTCCTTTGGCAATATACCTCCTGAAGGAACAAGCAGTGGTTCATATACAATACAAGTTAATTCAAACTATCCTTCTATTCAGCAGGTTTTTTTTCAATTAGAAATAGGTGGTGATGGAGGATATAAGAACATGGATAAATTTAGTCTTGTCATAAATCTAAAGATAAATAATCTGGTTCATGTGTTTGTTTATCCTAATCCTTGCTATCCTAATAAGGGACAAATATTTAAAATTGCTAATATACCCTTGAATTCTAATCCAAAGGTTTATATCTATAGTTTAACTGGTGAATTAGTCAGGGTATTAGATGAGGAAGGGAGTGAAATCAAAACATATCCCGGTTCAGCCCAGGCCATCTGGGATGCAAAAAATGATAAAGGAAAAAATGTAGCCTCTGGGATTTACATCTATTTACTTAAATGTGATGTAGGCACTAAAAAGGGTAAGATGGCTATTATTCGCTAAAAATGGTTGAGGTGATAAGCGGATTTCTAATCAATAATCGTTTTATTCATTGCTCCGCGTCCGATAGGTCTGACAGGTTCGCCAGATCTTATAGAGAATATCCCCCAGGGAAATCAAGGCAAGGATGGCCATCAATAATACGAGGATGGCATCCAGATTGAAATTAAAGGCATCTGCTGGTTTAATTGCTTGAATCGCTTTATTGCGGAAAATAAAGATAAGTTGCCAGGAGGCGGTAAGTGTTGTGGTGAACATAAAACACATAGGCACAAAGGTAACCCAGGCGTATTTAAGTCTACCGGATTTTATAATGAGTGTCGTGCCTATACCGAGTGCAATTGCCGAAAGAAGCTGATTCGACACCCCAAACATAGGCCAGATAGTTGATACGCTGCCGGAGTAAATGAGATAACCCCAGGCCATCACTACCAGAAAACTGGTAACAATAATTCCTGGCATCCAGCGTTGGCGAAGAAGAGGTTTATAGACATATCCACCGAGTTCCTGAACCAGGAAACGGGCAACACGCGTGCCGGTATCAACGGTTGTCAGGATAAAGAGTGCTTCAAACATCAGGGCAAAATTATACCAATAGGCCATAAGACCTTTCAGCCCGGGAATATTCGACAGTATTGTGGCCATACCTACAGCTAAAGACACTGCGCCACCGGGTCTGCCTTCTACATTCACGCCTACCAGAGTAGATAATTCCTTTATTTTGTCAACAGGAAAGCCCAATCCAGCAAGTGCATCAGCCGTTAATGGGGTATTGATAGCAAAATAATCGCCTGGGATGAGTATTGTCGCCGCAATAAGAGCCATAATCGAAACAAAACCCTCTATGAGCATAGCCCCGTAACCAATGGGACGAATGGCTGTTTCGGAGACAATCATCTTTGGGGTCGTTCCTGATGAAATAAGTCCATGAAATCCTGATATGGCACCACAGGCTATAGTAATGAACATAAAGGGGAATAGCGTTCCTGGGATGATAGGGCCTCCACCGGCTATAAACTTTGTTACCGCAGGCATCTGAACTATTGGTGCCATGGCGAGTACCCCAACGGCAAGCAAAACAACCGTGCCAATTTTCATATAGGTAGAAAGATAATCGCGTGGACAAAGCAACATCCACACAGGAAGGACTGAGGCTATAAAACCATAAATAGCCATAGAAATAACTAATGAATCTTTTGATAGGTTAAAATACGGTTCAAGAAAAGACCCTGGTATATAATGACCGGTAAAAACCGCAGCCAGCAGAAGTATTACACCAATTACACTGACCTCACCTACCTTACCGGGACGAAGGTAGTAGAGGTAAAATCCCATCAGAAAGGCAATGGGAATGGTTGTGGCAATAGTAAAGGTTCCCCACGGACTTTTCGTTAAGGCATTAACAACGGCTAATCCCAGTCCAGCCAGGGCAACGATAATGATGAAGAGAATAGCAAAGGAGGTGGCGATTCCTCCAACAGGACCGACTTCGTCTTTAGCTATCTGGGCCAGCGAACGACCATCTCGGCGGACTGATGCCGCCAATATGACCATATCATGAACTGCCCCGGCCAAGACCGCACCAATAAGAACCCAAAGAAACCCTGGCAGATACCCGAATTGGGCGGCAAGCATTGGACCGATAAGTGGGCCAGCACCGGCAATGGCCGCAAAATGATGACCAAAAAGCACCAGACTGTTTGTTGGATGAAAATCAACGCCATCATTTAGCCGATAAGCAGGTGTTATGCGTTTGGCATCAAGCACCAGCACCCTGGAGGCAATAAACACTGAATAGAATCGATAACTTATACAATAAAAACATACAGCGGCAGTTACTATCCATAAGGCATTAATTTTCTCTGCCGGATGGACAACCCCAGCCACAATACCTATTGATATAGCCGCAATCAAAGAAATAATCGACCAGAGTATTTTACTAAATATTTTCATGGACAACCCTCTTCCTCTGAACAAAACACTGCTAAGACGGATTTAACAAATTTTTACTGATTTTTTCTGTGTCAATCCGTCAAATCCGTCCTATCCATATTCTATTCCCTTCCTATCATTTGGATTTTGAGTTACCGTCCAAACCTCGTCTAATATGTGGAGTGCATTGACTGTGTCAATACATGTATCATCACGGATGATACACTTCCTATAGTACCTCTTCAAGATTGATTTTAGGGGTTAGTTGTTTTTCTCTTCCCTTGATGGGAGGGGATTGAGGGGAGGATAATAATCTTCCCCCATCTCCCCTCACCCTACCCTCTCCCACAAGGAGAGAGAGGGAAATTTTTACCCACGAATTCAATCTTGAAGAGGCAATAGACTATAGACTTTCCCTAAGTCGCTTAATGTGTCCTCTACCCAGTCCTTTTACTATACAATCCAACTTCAGGTACTCCTTAATTTTTGCATCTTCAAGGATACCAAAGCAATCGATTATAGCCGCTGGTCTACCTATTGTTTTGACTAAATTTTCAGGGGAAATATCCAGGTAATGTGAATGTCTGACAGCAAATATTAACCCATCCACATCCTTAAGGGCTAAATTCAGGTCATTTTGGACTTTAAGGTTTTTAAGCTCAGCCTGATTTTTGAAAAATCGTGCTAAAGAATGTCCTGGTGAAGGATATGTATCTTGTTTTTCAAACTCCCACCAATGTTGAAGATACGGGTCATGAACTGACATTTTTGCACCCATTTCGGTCAGTTTGCGGACAATAAGTTCTGAACCACTATACCGCGTATCACCTACATCCTCACGATAGGCCGCACCTAAAAGAAGGATTTTTGCCCCATCTACATTTTTACCCATTTGTTCCAGTGCATTCTGGACAAGTTCAGCCACATGTAATGCCCGAGTATCATTGATATTGATGGCTAACCCGGTCATTTTGAAGATATTATCTTTGGCCCCAAGGATATTTTTATGTGCCCAGATACCTAAAGCCCCATCCTTTGGAAGGCAATAACCGCCTATACCGGGACCCGGGAAGATAATGTTGTTGTGTGTTGGCCGTACCTTGATGGCATTGATTATCTTAATCAGGTCTATTCCATTCTGTTCAGCAAACAAACTCCATTCATCCAAAAAGGCTAACATAGTTGCCCGATAGCTATTTTCAACAATTTTTGCCGTCTCGGACTCAAGTGGCCTATCCAGAATGGTTAGAGGGAACTTATCGGTATTAAGCACCTCATTCAGGAATTTAACCACCTTTTTTTTGCTTTTTTCATTTACACCACTACATACCCGCCAGAAGTCACGGATTGAGCTGATATAATTACGACCTGGCATAACCCGTTCATAAGAGTGGGCTAATAATGGGTTGGTTTTTATCCCGCGTTTTTCAAATTCCTCTTTTAAGATTGGATAAGCAATAAACTCCGTTGTTCCAGGGGCTACGGTTGTTTCAATCAAGACTAATGCCTCAGGAGACATTTTTTCACCAATAACCCGCAATGACTTTTCCAAAGCGGCGATGTCGGTATATCCAGTGGAAATATCACCTATGGATTCTTTTACATAGTCGCATTGCACATCTACGACAATAACATCGGCTAAGGTAAAGGCATAACCGGTGAAGGTAGCTATTAATGTTTTCTTTTCCTGGACACATCGGCGAATCATAGGTTCTACCTCAGGGTCTTCCGCCTTGACCGGTGCTATCCCTCGATTAAGGTAGGGTATTTTCCAATATGAGCGGGTAGAAGGTCTTTGCATACCAATGACAAACTTATTTGATTTACCGGTTTTTTTATCCACACTATCGGCGATTATTGCCGCCATTACTGCCCCTACAAACCCAACCCCAACGACAACTACAATCTCATATCCTTCCTTTCTTTTTTGAACCACAATTTCATCTAAGCGCTTATATTCAGCTTCATAATCATCTGAACCTGGCAATTGAAATTTTTCACCATCAGGACTTATTGAATACTCCATTATTTTATCTCCTTTCCTTTTTTTTATTTATTATTTTACACATATCAATCGTTTTTGTCAAGAGAAATTTCACCACGGAGGGTAACCGCTCACTGCGGTTACATAGGCAAACACAGAAATTCCCCAACTTTTAGCAATAATTTAAAGAAGTGAATTTTTTGAGGGGGAAAACTTTTTGAAAGTGGTTTAAAACCACACAGGTTTTCCCCCTCAAACTCCCCTTTTCCAAAACTTTTTAACCACAAGAGTATAAAATTTTATTTACCCCATTT
>SBAY01000282.1 GCA_005239945.1 Nitrospira sp. | reverse complement strand
GACCAGACTTTCACTGATAAGAACTAATAAACTTGCTCGGCACACTCATTATCAACCTCCTCGCATAATTAAAAATTATGAATTAAAAATCATAAATTCTTTTCTCTTTCCTCAATTTTTAATTTTTAATTCATAATTTTTAATTACTCTCCCTCCTTCCAAATTTTTATCTCTTCAAGAAAGCTAAAATATTTATCCGGCTCATCAAGTCCATACCTTATAATGGGTCAGTGAACGGTAGGGGAAAGACAAGTAACCAGAACCCCAAAGGGGTGAAATTATTGTAGCAAACCCAATAATGCCACCCTTTCAGAGTTTAATGGTAATTATTCAATGAATGCTACAATAATATCATCCCTTCGGGATTAATGTAAATCATTGAAGGCACAAAACAGGTTTCCCTACCGTTCACTGACCCATTACCATACCTTCCAATTTCCTTACCTATAATTCGAAGCCGGGCAAAGAGGGTCTTTGATTGAAGAAGGTGGCTAACTACTTCCACCAATCCCCTTTGAAAATCTCCTGTCTGCAATGCAAACTGAGTCACTCTCCTAATATCAGTAGCTTTCATCTCATATCCTTCTCTGGCAAAACAGACTGGTAAACAAACTGCCTTCCTCTCTCATCAAGTAATTCTTCAGTTCGACTTACCAGATGTAATTTGTATAGATTAAGCAATCTTGTAGAGCTGGTGTTAATCTCAAGGTTCATTAAATCCGCTAATTCTCGTGCAGAGAGTTTGCCTTTTTTAAATACATATTCCAGGGTATCACGGAGGTAGGCGTTTAATACTCCTAATACCTGGAAGGGATTATCTCCATCAAAGGATAGTGCTGCTAATTTCTTCCGTTCTAAAGCTACCTCGATATTTTCTTTTTGGGTTAGATTTGATACCTTGAGGATGATATATTTATCCCCATACTCACCAGAATTAAGCCTGGCAATAAGTTTAGCCATAATCTCATCAGCACAGGAATAGTCAATGATACCAATACCCTCAAAATCTAATGCAACTACCGTTCCTTCTATTTCTTTCTCCAGCATCCCTTCGATAGCCTCTCTGATTCGTTTACCTGTTTCTCGGGTGACTAAGTTAAAAGAGCCGTTGGTAAGAAAAATATCCATAATATTTTTAAGCTGATAAGTTTTATGTTCAGACATTGTCAGTTTACCTCATATTAAATTGAAAGGTTACACCAGAATAGTTTGATTTTTTATAGTTATAATTCTCAATGACTGAGTTAAGTTGTTGTGGCATGTTAGGTCATTTCCTTTCTGTAATTGCATTAAGTTAATAACAGCAAAGTTATAATGAGTTTAGTAGTTCTTCTAATTGCTTCAAAATTACCGGAGAAATTTTCAGATTGACTTTGGCTAACTCCTTTGCTCCCGCAATTAGTTCTTTCTGTACATCCACAATTCTCTGTGAAGGTTTGAAAGATGATTCTGTATCAACAACTTTATTCAAATTGTATTTTATTTGAGAAATACATGTATAGTAGTTAGATAAATTAGATACCAATTGACTATTAAGTCCTAACAATCCTACTTTTTTAATTGATTCCCAAGAATCGACCACAAAAAGCTGAAAGTTACTGATATATTTACCATTAGGTAAGTTGGAAAGATGAATAAGGAAACTATCATTGTACTTTATCTCATTAATAAGAGACTGAATTAACTCTCTTTTTTGTTTCTTTACCTCGTTTGCAGATATTTCAAGTGACTGTTCGGATGTCGTTTTTGATTGAATTTTATCTGCTGTATTTGTCCCTTCTATTTCCTTTTCTTGAATTTTTATCATTGGTTCAATTAGCAATGTGTAAGCAATGTCAATTGGAGTAGCAAGACCAATTTCTGTTCCTATCCCAAAACTCCCATGAACAATTCCTATTACTTCACCACTATCAGGATAAAACAGAGGGCCACCACTATTACCAGGATTAACCGTTCTGTCAAGTACAATTACTCTTCTTGTCAAGCTCTCTGTTAGCTTAGTCTTTGTCCGTTTAATGGTACTCACATTTGCAGTAACAAAAGAAGATTTTTTCTCAAACCCTTCTCTCCTCCAGTTTGAGTCATAAGGGTATCCTGCTACAGCAACACTGTCACCTGTTTTAATTTCCTTTGAACTAAGTTCAAACTTGACGACATCCTTTGTTGTATCAACTTTTAAAAGGGCAACATCATAATCCTCATTTATTATAACTACTTTAGCTGGAGGATATGATGGTTTATTATTGATCCCAACAATTGGTTCCCCTATTCTTCCACTGATTACATGAGCACAGGTTAGAATGTATCCATCTGGACTTATGATAAATCCACTGCCAAAACATTTACCAACATCACCTCTTACAGAAGGATCGTATTTTTCCACTTCAATATAAACAACAGCAGGTTCAACCTGTTCAATAATTCTTTGAAATTCTTGCCTTACTTCCTCTGCTTTTACTTCTGACACCAACATGCCATTTATAATGATTATTCCAAAGAATAACATTATCCATCTTCTCATTTTTATCTTCCTCCTTAAATTTCTATTCCTTTCTCAAATTTGTCCATCAATAATATTTCCTTGCAAAATGCCTCTCTATCATCCTCCTAATCTGCCTGTCATCTATAAGTTCTACCTCTGTCTTTTTTGCCTCTATTTTGCCATCCTGAGTAAAGTCTGATGTGGTAATACATATTGCTTTATCCTTATTTCTTACAATTTGATAGCTATGCAATCTTTGTATTGGTGTGCTTCCTACATTGTGCCGCCAATTCTTGCATTGAAATATTATCTTAGAATCGTTTATCTTTGCCTCTATATCTACACCCTTATCACTGGGACTGCCAGTAATGACAACATCTTTGTAGCCTTCTTTCATTAATACTTCTTTTATAAGCATTTCAAATTCCTTGCCTGAAAGTGCATGCAGATCAATCTTACCTTTTACTTTTGCTGGCAAGGTTATCTTCTTTTTAACAAATCCCTTCGTGGTTTCATCCACATAATTCTTTAGTACACTTATAATAAAGCCTTTATCCTCATTGAGTGATTCTATAGCATCCTTATCACCATTATCTAAATACAGGCTTAAGTTATAAATATAATCGTTATAGTTAAATGCCTTTTTCTTTTCGAGAAGGTCTTCAACTATCCTTGGTGTCCAATCGAGGATTCTATTTTGAATGGTTTCTTTTCTGAAGTCTTCAAAAATAGCTTATAACTCGGGAAGCTATATCACTTGACTTTCTACCACTGAATATATATGCCTTCTTACAACAAGCCCATGGGTTAACCTCTGCGGACATTATTAACTCACCAATCTCTTTAATTGTAGTTCTTGTTTCTTTTTGTTTCTGCGGGTCTAATAGCCAATACATCTTTTATAATACTCCTTATCCTTAATTCTCTCTATTGCAATTTTCAGGTATTCTTCATTCCTTTCTATCCCTGTACATCCTCTTGCATAAATATCTGCTACCAATGGAATACTTCCTACCCCCATAAATGGGTCTATTATATTATCTTGTGGATTTGTACATCCAAGTATAAGTCTTTTAACCACCTCTAATGGTTTCTGAGCCGGGTGTTTTCCATGTTTTTTTTCTCTTGAGGGTGTCAGAGGGACATCCCACACATTTCTCATTTGTTTACCATTATTTAATTCCTTCATTATATTATAATTAAAAGTCCAATTTTTAGCTTTTTTAGGATTGTTATTCACCGCCCATAGTATATATTCTGTGCTTTCGCAAAACATCCTATGAGTGATATTGGGAAAGGCATTTCTCTTATACCAGACAATAGAATTTATAATTTTTATATCCAATTCATTTAAAATCTCGCCTATAGTAAAAATATTATGCATGCTTCCAAAAATAATGATATTACCATTTTCCTTTACCACTCTTGTTATCTTTTGAATCCAATCCTTAGTGAACTTCACATAATCTTTATTGGAAAACTTATCCCAATCTTCGGATATTTTCATAAACTTCTTTTGCTCTGTCCAATAACCATTTGATTTAAGCCAGCCAATCTCTTTTTTGTGGTCGTAGCCAGAGATGTTATATGGTGGATCGGTAATACAAGAATCAAATTCATTCTCCTCAAACCCATTTAATAAGGATAAACTATCACCAAGATAGAATTCTATGTTTTCACTTTTAAATTTAAGATTACCCTCAGATTTTAGTGACCAGGTGTTTTTATCCTTATGGTAAATACATACTTTTTCTAAGCAAGTTGCTAAGTTCTTATGTTTTTTGGAAAGTTCGTGAAGTTCCCCTTTATTATATAAATCTTCAATTAAGCCACTATTCACTATTTCGGAAGTAGTTGCCTCTCCTCCCTTAGCAGCCAGAATTTTCTCTACCATGGTTCTAAACGCCACCTCTGGTTTAGCCACTGCTATTTTCACTTTCTTATTCTTCTTTCTTTTCTGAAATATCAAAAGACATTCTCCCTTGATAGTAGATTTAGGTGTATTAATCTGTTTATAAGTATATTTGCTTCTATTTATTGGAATTTGCTTAACAAAATCAAAGTTAGCATTAGAACATGCATCAAGAAAATTACACCAATTCTCAAGTTTAGTATCATTAAACCAGACACATACATATTTATCTGGCTTTAGCAGCTCATATATTAATTGGAAAGATTTATTTATATCATCAAAGTATCTTTTAAAATCTTTATTTTGTCCACGGTTGCTAACTACAATCTCATCTTCTAATACAGCCTTATATCCAGTAAAATATTCCCAGAGTTTTAAATATTCTGAATAAGCAACAAGGTCCATATAAGGAGGGTCTGTCATCACAAAATCAATACTCTCAGGAGGAATTTCACCATTGGTTATCTTCTGGAATGGTTTATTGAGGATAACCGCAAAGTTTACATTTATGTTGTTATATTCTTTCATCCTTATCAATTTATTAAATCTATCTTGAAATAAATACCAGATGTTTCTTTCTACTCGTTCTTTAGTTGGTATCCAATATGGAAACTGAGATTGGGATTTGCGGTCGGTGAATTTAGCAAGGTGAATACATGAACTCAATACGGCAATAAGGTCTTCTTTCTCAGGACACTCCTCAAAGTTGAAAATAATTTCCTTTATTCTTTTCATAAAATAAAATGCCCTTTCAGGAAAGATATCCGATATATACATCCCATTTTTGACAGCTATTCTGGAATTGGGCAAAAGTCTCATAGATTCATTAGGTAATATCGTTAACTCATCATTAATTGCTACTTGTATATTAATTTCGTTCTTTAAAATATCCCTTTTATAACTCTTTCCACAGAAATGGCAGTAATATTGTAATATCTTCGGAATATCCATGCCATCCTGGCAATCATATTCTATCTTTAGCAGACTTCCTGAATTTTTACAGTTCAAACATAATACCGAATAATATTTTTCAAGTTCGTCTTTAAGTTCAGCCTTGATTTGTAATAAAGAGGCTTGTAATTGGGCTAAGTTACTCTTTCTGAATAGGGTACTAAAAATTTTAACAGGGAGTTCGTTTATCTCAACTCCAATAGGATGTATACCTCTGTTTTGCTTCAATGCCTCAATGATACTTGTTCCATATCCCATAAATGGGTCTAAGAGTGTATCATTGTCTTGCAGGAAAAATTTTAACACCAGGTCAGTTACATTATGTGGTTTTTTTGACCAATATAAATGCCAGTCATACAAAGGTCCTTTATTGGTAGGAATACTTTTAGCAAGATGTTCTTCTAATTTATCAAAATTTATATCCATAGATTTCTCCGATTTTGAGATATAGACATTATTCCCTTTATTCAATTGAAAAGGTACACTAATATAGTTTGGCTTTTTATAATTATATGCTTCAAAACCTAACCTAAGTTGTTGTGGCATATTAACTCACACCTTTTCTCTTCAGATGGTTCAATGAGTTCAATTGAACTCATATATAATATACCATACTATTATAAAAATGTCAAGTATTTTTTTGCAATTTTTTTAAAATTCAGGCAAGACAATGCTTATTTGTGTTCCGGGGAAAAAACTAAGTGAGGATTGTTGGGGTTTTGTGGCATCCCATTGCGGGACTATGCCTACCTTCGCTGTTCCTGAGCGAATCATAAATTTACCATTCCATTTCTGAACCATTTTTTTTACGCTGGTTAAACCATGTCCCCGACCTATGTCCTCATATCTTGAGGCACTTTTAAACAATGCTAATTCGATAGCTAAGGCATCAGACCATTTTTCACCATACAAATCACCATACCTCTGGCTAAGAGATTTCTTCATCCCTATCCCGGAGTCCATTACTGCAATCTTGACCACATTTTTCCCCAGTTTCTTTCCATAGAAATACTTTTGAATGCCCACATAGCCTATATCCTGACTATGTTCCGGGATATTCTGGCAAATTTCTGATAGGGCAACAATAAAGGAATCGATTGCCGCACTATCATAATGGAGATGCGTGCGAAGAATGACCTCTGCCCCTCCCTTTACCCTATCCACTATCGAATGGATGTCATCTGTTCCCTCTATCTTTGTAATCTCAAGCAGGACATCCGAATGACTACTACGCAAGAACCGGTCTTCTATCTGTATTGTAGAAGTATCTATCTCAAAGGGAGGACTTGCCTTCTTAAAAAAATCCATTCGCTCAAGATATTTTAAGACATCCTCAGATTATTAGGAACAAGCATCATCCCTTTGAGTGTAGCTACAACCTTTGGCAGGTCTTTCTCCCCTTCCAATTTTTCTCGCAAGCTTTTAAGTTTTTTAGCCATTGTCTCCTCCTTGCTCTTTCAGGTTTCTATCACCCATTTTTATTTCCTCCCTGTTCCTTGGTTCAAAGAATTTCCCGCCGCAGTTCTCCGACTCGGCAGGATTACGGTCGCCCTTCACATTTCCGCTAAAAATTTGGGGGAGGGGGGAGATGACACTTCCAAAAGCGTGACCCCGATACCTCTGAATAAAATTACAGGTGAGAAATCGTCTACCCTTTCAAATATTCCCAAGCTGACACCTGATAGTTAAATGTTTACAATTCATTTAACCACATAATGATTGCATTTTCTTGAGTATCCGGGTAATATTTTTTTCGTAAGGCGCAGGGAATGAATCCAAATTTAGCATAAAAGTTTTGGGCAATTAAATTGGATTCCCGCACCTCCAATGTTGCCCGTTTAGCGCCTAATTCTTTAGCCAGATTAAGTAGGTATCGCATTATTTGTGTGCCAATGCCCTGTCTTCGAAAATCCGGATGGATGGCTATATTTACCAGATGCGCCTCGTCTACGACTAACCAGAATCCACCATAACCAATTATATGAGTCCCAAGTTTACTGACAACAAAATAAGAATCATCCCTTTCTTTTATCTCAGCCAAATACATTCTTTGTGTCCATGGGTCAAGAAAGGATAGGTTCTCTATCTTTAAAACCTGGCTAATGTCTTCTTCTTTCATTGGGCTAATAGTTAAAGGAATCATACATGTCCCTTCCTTAGATAAAATGGTGTGAAGGAATAAATATCTTCTTGTTTGCCTGCTTTCAGGGCTTGTAGCCCTAATAAAGCTAAATAACTTGCCTTTGGTAACCATAAAGGAGAAGGGGTAAAATAGACATTTGACAATAATTCTTTGAACAACTCCAGATACAATTTAAGTCCATTGCCCAGGAAGATAGTTGGTTGAGAAATGAGTTCCGTAAGTTGGTGCGGTGGAATAACCAAATAATCCGTTAATCGTTGAGAACCTTTATATAAAGCCGTGTAAATTTCTTTCTTCCTGGCATCGAGCACCGGACATATAATCTTGTCGGTATAAGGCAGGTTACAGGCCAGACTATCTAATGTCGAGATACCTACCACTGGAATTTTTAGTCCCTGGGCTAATCCTTTGGCTGTGCTAATCCCGATTCGTAAGCCAGTAAAAGAGCCTGGCCCTGAAGAAACGGCTATACCTTCAAGGTCCTGACAGGATAGCCCTGCATCTTTCAAAAGTTTATCAATAGCAGGCATAAGCCAGGCAGAATGGTCTAATTTGCAATGAGATAAGCCTCCACGAGGCGAGCCTCCTTGATAGGTATATTCACCGATTATTTCCTCATCATCGATTAAGGCCACACTTCCTGTCGATGTGGCTGTTTCTATGCCTAAAATCTTCATCGTTTCTTAAGATGTCCTTTTATCTGCGATTTAGACATTAGCCGTCAGCTATCAGATGGAGAAGAAGATGAAAAAATTTCATGCTCTAAAGGTAGGGAAGAAGTCACATCTCATCCAAAAACTGATAGCTGAGTACTGACCGCTTACCCTAAGTCTAATGTCTGATGTCTATGACCTAATGTCTGAATCACAAATGCCCTTTTAAGTGATTGACAATTTGCTGGTAATGTTTTCCATAAGGGATAAAGTTAATCTCACGGCTATTTTGGTCAATCCAGCTAATCTCCACCCTTAAATATTCAGAGGGGATTATCTCTTCGATCTTCTCCGCCCATTCTATTAAAGTCACCCCATCACCAAAGAAATATTCTTCATAACCTAACTCATCTAATTGCGTCACGGATTCTAATCGATATAAATCAAAATGAAAAAGAGGTAATCTCGCCTGATGATATTCACGGAGCATTAAAAAGGTAGGTGAGAGGATAGATGTGTCAGCCACTTTAAGCCCTTTAGCTACTCCTTGCCCAAATACAGTTTTACCTGCACCCAATCCGCCAATTAAACAGACAATATCCCCTTTTTCTAAACACTTGCCCAATTTTTCTCCCCACCATTTTGTTTGTTCGCAACCTCTGGTAGTAATGATTAGCATCGAATACTCCTAAAATGTAAACGTTCAGGTAACAGAATCAGTAATGTGCTATATCTAACAGATTTGATCATCTAATCTTAAACTGATATAGAATGTAGAATGTAGAATATTGAATGTAGAATTATGAAGTTTTAGTATTCTTCTGTTTGGCCGTTTTTATACTTGTTGCAAAAATCGAAATCAACTCATTGTTTTCATCAATCAAGGAATCAAATTTTGATTGAGGTTTCATAAGATTTGCCCTTACAATCATAAATAACCATATCCTTGTTTCTCGCAATTCTTTAAGGCATACTTTCATCTTGTGGATAAAATCAGCCTGAGATTCTGCGCCTTGAGCTTCACCATAATTGGGAG
Organism: Nitrospira sp.; assembly: GCA_005239945.1. GTDB lineage: Bacteria > UBA9089 > CG2-30-40-21 > CG2-30-40-21 > SBAY01 > SBAY01. The sequence continues at coordinate 512 of SBAY01000282.1, read as the reverse complement.
CAGGTGATGTGCCACAACGAATGAGCTGCTCTGCAATGTGATTTCCTACTTTTGTTTTTGGCAAAGATTCCGCTACACGAATAATACGGATAGCAAAATCTATTAAACGCTCTTCAATATCAAATATTCTACTTTCCTTCAACTTTCCTCCTTCTTTGTTCTACATTCTACATTCAATATTTTGTAAGCATTCCATGTATCAAAATCTTTCAAAATCTAAAACCAGTAACTGCTACCTGAACGGTTACCCTAAAATTTTCCCTCACTTATCAGTTGAAAAAGGTTCAAATTTCAAGGTTCACGGGTTAATCTTCATCACTCTCTAATCTTGAACCTCTTTAACCATGAACCTGACCATCTGTTCTATGGGAACTTTTGACTACTAACTTTTGCAGGAAATTTAATGTATAAAACCACGAAGGGACACGAATAATATTTAAGGTCTTAAGATTAAAGAAGTTAGAGATTAAAATTGTTTGTTCTCCTTTCACAAAAATCACAGAGTTGAACAT
>SBAY01000100.1 GCA_005239945.1 Nitrospira sp. | reverse complement strand
ACCTTAAATATTATTCGTGTCCATTCGTGGTTTTATACATTAAATTTCCTGCAAAAGTTAGTTGACAACAAATATTCCTGCTGATAACTTAATACCCCTTTCTTCAAATAGGGGATAAAATTTAGGTTTGATGCCGGTAGGTTTTAATTCGCCTATTACCTTACCTTTCTCATCTATTGTTTTTTGTTCAAAATAAAATACATCCTGAAGCACAATTACATCCATTTCCATCCCCTGCACCTCAGTGATGTTGACTATCCTTCGGCTGCCATCCTGAAGTCTCTGTTGGTGGACAATTAAGTTAATTGCTGAGGCAATCTGTTCCCGAATAGCCTTAACGGGCAATTCCATCCCCGCCATCAGGGTCATTGTCTCTATGCGAGCTAAGGTATCTCTGGGTGAATTAGAATGAACCGTAGTCAGTGAGCCATCATGTCCTGTATTCATTGCCTGGAGCATATCTAATGCCTCACCACCCCGAACCTCGCCTACAATAATTCTATCAGGACGCATCCTGAGTGCATTACGAACCAGATCTCGGGTGCTTATTTCACCTTTACCTTCGATGTTAGGTGGTCTTGTCTCCAGGGTAAGGACATGCCCTTGTTGAAGTTGTAACTCTGCCGTATCTTCAATGGTAATAATTCGTTCATTTGGAGAAATAAACGAGGATAAAACATTTAAAGTCGTTGTTTTACCCGAACCTGTCCCCCCGGAAACAATAATATTCAATCTTGCCGCCACACATGCCTTTAGAAACTCGGCCATATTAGGGGTCAATGTTCCAAATCTAATCAAGTCATCTGTGCCTAATCTCTCTTTAAAAAATTTTCTTATCGTCAAGGCAGGTCCTTTTAAAGATAAAGGAGGGATAATTACATTAACCCTTGAGCCGTCTTTAAGTCTGGCATCGACATAAGGTACCGACTCATCTACCCGCCTACCAAGGGGTGAGACAATTCGGTCAATTATATGGAGAAGATGGGCGTTGTCATTAAAGGTAACATTTGTGCGTTCGATTTTCCCCTGTCGTTCTACATAAACCTGGTGAGGACCATTGACCATAATTTCAGAAACAGACGGGTCTTTGAGCAAAGGCTCAATAGGCCCTAAACCTAACACCTCATCCAATATCTCCTCCAATAAGCGGTCATGTTCTCCTCGAGTCAGGGTTATTCGCTCCTGGGAAGAGATAAGTAAAATAAATTCCTCTACCTCTTCCTTTAAGAGGTCCTTTTTTATATTTCCCTCTTTGTCTTCCAATGCCTTCGAATCAAGCTCACTGACCAATTTATTGTGGACTTTCAGCTTTAACTGCTGCAGATGTCCGGTAAGTGTTTTTGCAGTCGGACGCTCTCCCGTAGCTACCTGTTTTGCCTCTTCTAATCGTTCTAATAAAGACATAAAAATCACCCCCCTTTTCAAAGTAAGCGGATTAAACGGATTTTTTTATTTTTTATTATCTGCTTAATCCGCTAAATCCGATTACAAATTCTTCTTCACCTGATAGTTGAATACTTACTTTATTACTTTTTTATATTACTATACTACAATTTTCTTATAAAGTCAAATTAAAAAATGCAATGGGTGCGTGTCCAATTTGTGGATAAAGTTATTGGTGGAAATTTCTATAAGAAAGATACACCTCCCCGACCACCTCAAGAGGGGATTCAGAGGTGTGTGAAATTCACTCTATTTTCGCGAAAACACCTTCTGCTGAACAATTTTCCAACCGGTAATTAACCGATTTTGCCATTACCCACAAATTTTACAGGCACCTCAGACAAAAAAACAGTTGACCAAAAGCAAATAATATGGTAAAATAAGAGAATTAGAGTTCGGGGCGTAGCGCAGTTTGGTAGCGCGCATGGTTTGGGACCATGAAGTCGCTGGTTCAAATCCAGTCGCCCCGACCAAAAAAGAGGTAATCAGTAATCGGTTATGGGTAATCAGTCATAGTTACTGTTCAGGTAGGTATGAAAAAACTTAAGAAATTTGTCACAAAGGCACGAAGGCACAAAGATACACAAAGAAGATTTTAAACCCCTCTGAAGTTGAAGAAGAAAGAAAAGGATGGAATAAAACGGATAATTTTATAAGTCTTAGTGAACCTTTGTGTCTTAGTGCCTTCGTGGCAGAAATTATATGGCAACTGACACCTGAACGGTTACCAGTCATAAAAGGAGAAGAAATATCACCTGATTACTTGATAACCGCTTACCGATTATCTATTAATTGCGCCTGTAGCTCAAATGGATAGAGCAACGGACTTCTAATCCGTAGGTTGAGGGTTCGAGTCCCTCCGGGCGTGCCAGAATACCTTTTTAATAAAATAAATTAGTTATCATCAATGTAACTTATGATGGTACTGTCAAAAATAACATGAAAGAAATTAGGAAAGAAAAGTTTATCGCTTTTTTCCACACCAAGGTATGTCGTAATGCCTCAGTTACCGGTTGGTAAGCCATCAGTTATCAAATTACGATTACAATTTTGGATTTTCGATTTTGGATTAAGGATATTAAGATTCCTCAATCCAAAATAGAAAATCCAAAATCCGAAATTTCATT
>SBAY01000042.1 GCA_005239945.1 Nitrospira sp. | reverse complement strand
GAGTAGGGGTTTAAGGGGAGAGAAACACTTTTTTCAAAAAGGGTTTCTCTCCCCTTACTATTCCTCCCTAATTTAATTCAATTCGCTCATAGGCATTTACATTTTCAAACAGATATTTATCATTTGTCAGGGCAATTACCTGCATTCTGGCGGCAAGTTTTGTCATAAATTGCAAAAGGAGTTTTTTCCTTTCTAAATCAAGATGTAAGGATGGGTCATCAAATATAAAAAAACCCAGATTGCCCAGATGCTCTGATAAAGCTACCTTCATACCCAGATAGATTATCATCTTCTCACTACCGCTTAGATTTAACATCCCATATTCCTGAGATTCAAAACTCAATGTCGGCAGGAGATAATTTGAACAGATATCAATATCAGCACCTTTGAAAAATCCAAATTCCTCAATAATCCCCTGTAATCTTTCCTGTGCAGGCTCAAATACCTCCTTTAAGATATAATCCCTCGTGTTTTCCAATGATGTAACCGCAAACTCGAATTTCAATCTATTATTAGCCGCCCGGGCTGATTCTTCTTTGAACCTGACTATCTCTTTTAACCTTGTTTCGATGAGAACACTTTCTTTGTTTAATTCAATTAATCGGCGATTTATTGATGTTATTTCTTCTTTGATATTTTTATACTCTGCTTGAGATTTTTGTATTATCTCAAAATTTTTAATTTTAGCCTCCTCAGTCAGTAAATTTTCTTTTGCCGTATTATACTCCTTCTCAAGGGATAATATTTCATTATCTATTCTCTGAATAGTTTCTAATCTTCTTTTCAATTCATACCGTTTATCCTTCAGGGCATTAGCCATTTTTTCTTCATTTGATAATTTAATAATCTCCTCATTAATAGATTTAATTTCATCGCTTATTTTGGTTTTTGCAAGTTGGCTTTGTTGAATAATAGTGGAAATTTGCTCTTGAGTTAATCTTTGTCCACAGGTAGGGCATATATTTTGAACCTCTTTAAACCGTTGTTCATTTTCATTGAATTGTGATATCTTACCTTCAAGTTCCCCTTTTTTACTTATTAAAATCGGTAAATTAAGCCGTTGTTCTTCAAATCTAAGCAATTCAGCATCTATCTCCTGAATGATATCCTCAAGCCGATGATTTTGTTCAAGATTACCAAGCAGTTTATCCTTTTCTAATTCTCTTTCTTTGAGCTTTTTCTGAAGTTGTTCCGTATCCGTTTTGAGTTTATTGACTAATTGTAGATTTATACTCAAAGAAGGGTCTTTTGATAGGATTTCCTCTTGTTTTTCTAATTCTTTCAAGCGTTTTTCACATTCTTTTATTTCTTTCTTTTTATCATCAACACTCTCGATTCTAATATTTTTAGAATATTCAAGCAATCTTTTTTCTTCCCGTTTGGCTATTTTTCTTGCCTCTTTGAAAAGCTCCGTTGCCTCAAGCAAATCTTCAATGCCTAATAATGTATCTAATACCTTCTTCCTGTCTGCCGGATCTTTAGTCAGAAATTCTGATATCTCACCTTCCCTTAAAAAGGAAATCATAGCTATCCTTTGACGATTAAGATTATTGACGAAATTTTCATCCGTAATTATTTTCCATTGCCCATTTATGGATTGTTCTAATTGCACCTTTTTCTGAGTAGAGCGATATAGTCGGTAATCAATCCCATCTTTTTGAAAAAATAGTCCTACTGTGCCATGAGAGGAGTTGTATCTGGCAAGAGAGTCCGGTTTTGCCTTTGGGAAAAGATGTTGCCCCAACAGGCAGTAGAATATTGAGTTAGCAATGGTTGTTTTACCGGATGCATTCTCGCCATAGATTAGATTCAACCCTTGATTAAACTCAATCGTTTTTTGAGAAAATAGACCAATGTTTTTTAAGACTAATTTTGTAATTCCCATCTTAATCCTTTAGGTGATTAGGCTGAAGGTAGAAAGGCTGAAGGAATTATAAAGGCAACTCCTATTGCCATCTCCTTAGGTTCCTTCCTGCTTTCAACCTGTTTATCTTCAGTTTTCCTCCTTCTTCCTTCAGCCTTCCTACCTAATTACTTCCCGGCTATCATCTCATAAATAATTTCAGGAGAGACCTTAGATAATGAGATAGCCACTTCATAAGCCTTTTTAATCTTAACTATATCCTCGTTTGTGATAGCAGAAAAGGCATATTTTTTTTCACTTTGTAATTTTTTCATCTCATCGATAAAGATTTTAAGGGTATCAAATCCATTCATTTCAACATTAATTAAAACATATTCCTGGCTAATTGTCAACCAATTTTTGCTCAAGAAAAAAATATGTTGTAAAAACCTGGCGATTGTGTTATTATATTATCAATATTATGGAAGAAAAGGGGAATAAAAGAATAAATCTATTCAAGCAAGAGTTTAAGGCAAATTGGGAGATATTCAAGAAGAATAAGTTAGGGATATTTGGACTTGGGTTGCTTATCTTCTTTGGGATAATGGCTTTAATCTCACCCGTTATGCCTCTGATAAATGAGATGTATCAGCCCATGACCGGGGTTGATCCCGATATTTTCTGGTCAAATTCACCGTCTAAAATTCATCCGTTAGGCACGGATTTTATGGGCAGGGATATTTTAAGTCAATTAATGCATGGGGCACAAATTGCCTTCTGTATCGGTATTACTGCGGCATTAGCCGGTGCCTTGATTGGCACGGTCATTGGATTACTCGCCGGTTATTTTGGCAAAGGAATCGATACCTTACTTATGCGGATTGCTGATATTATCCTGACGCTACCATCATTACCACTTATAATTATTATAGCCGCCGCCCTGGGCAAACAAAGCATCTGGATTATTATTGTCATTATTGCCTTACTGGGTTGGCCTTCAACCGCCAGGGTAATCAGGGCTTGTGTTCTGTCATTAAAGATGCGACCTTTTGTAGATGCCGCCCGGATTGCCGGGGCCAGTGACCTGCGTATCATCTTTTGCCATATCGCCCCTAATGTTCTACCCTTATCATTTTTGTATATGACCTTTGGCGTAAGCGGGGCTATCCTGACTGAGGCAGGATTAAGCTTTATCGGTTTAGGAGACCCATCTGTGGTTAGTTGGGGAATGATGCTTCAATGGTGTTTTACGACAGGACATACCTTTAAAGCCCCATATTGGATACTTCCTCCAGGATTATGTATCTCTATGCTTACATTTGCCTTTTACCTGATAGGCAGGGCATTGGATGAGGTGATAAATCCAAGGTTGAGGGAGAAGTAATTAAAAATTAAAAATTAAAAATGGTGAATGGTAAATGGAAAAAATAGATATACTTGAAGTTAAGGATTTAAAGGTGCATTATAAGACCTCCAAAGACTATGTAAAAGCGATAGATGGCATATCTTTTGGGCTAAAGAAGGGTGAGTCCCTTGGGTTAGTGGGTGAATCGGGTTGTGGCAAGACCTCGGTGGCTATGACCATTATGAAACTTCTGCCTGATAACGCCAGGATAATCTCCGGGCAAATCCTGTTTAAAGGCGAAGACCTCGTTCCTATGCCCGAAAAACAAATGCAACATATCCGCTCCAGGTCCATTGCCATAGTTTTTCAGGCGGCTATGAATGCCTTGAATCCGGTCTATCGCGTTGAAGACCAGATAATCGAGGCTATCTGTGCCCATAAATCGGTTAGTAAAAAAGAGGCTCAAATACGGGTAGGGGAATTATATCAATTAGTCGGACTGGACTATAAATTTGCTAAACGCTACCCTCATGAATATAGTGGTGGCATGAAACAGCGGGCGATAATTGCTATGGCCTTAGCTTGTAACCCAGAGATTATTATCGCCGATGAACCTACAACGGCATTGGATGTTATTGTCCAGGACCAGATAATACGGGAAATAGTCGAGATTCAACATAAACTCAAGATGAGTCTTATTTACATCTCCCATGATATTGGGGTTATCGCTGAAACTTGTAATTATGTAGGGGTGATGTATGCTGGACAAATAGTCGAGTATGCCCCGACAAAGTCGCTTTTTCATACCCCACTACATCCTTATACTCAAGGGTTACTCTCTTCTTATCCAAGTATCTCCGGAGAAAAGAAAAGATTATATTCAATACCCGTTGAGCAGGGAAACTTACTTGATTCTGTAAATGGCTGTAGGTTTTACAATCGATGTCTACAAGGAAGGCATATTTGTAGTCAACAAGAGCCTGTGTATTTTGAGGTTAAAAATGAACATTGGGTTTTATGCCATTTTCATGGATAATAGGTTATGGAAAATAAAAAACTTTTAATGTTAGCTAAAATTTAAAAGTGGACAGTTTAAAATTTAAAAGTGGACACCTGAAAGATAAAAAAGGTTAAAGGAAAAATGTGGATAGTGCCGCAATTG
>SBAY01000152.1 GCA_005239945.1 Nitrospira sp. | reverse complement strand
TTCAAAGAGCTTTTAATCTGGAGCCACCAACAAGGGAAAATGGGCAAAACCATTGAATCTGTATTGGCAACTCTCTAAAAAACGCAAAAGTTCAGTCATAATTTTTAATTTTTAATTATACGAGGAGATTGTTATAATGTCTATTCGACAACGATATCTAATATTGATACTTATTATATGTTTGGGGACACTGGGTTGTCAGGAAAAAGAAATGGGGTTAAACGATATGACTATTGAACAAATATCATCAGAGGCTAATACTAAATATGCCGAAGCCATTGAAAACGGCGTAACCAAGGAAAAGGCTATGGATACAGTGATTGATTTTCTGAAAGAACAAAAGAATGTAAAAGAGATAAAGGTTACAGGCTCAGATACCATACGAATATTTTTCACAGACGGCAATGACCTGCTCTTATTCCTTGGCAAAAATAGGATGTAATATAATTCAGATTAGATTTCTATATCCTTACTCTTTAAATTTAAGAGGAAAGATATGCCACAAAGTCACTAAGGCACAAAGAATTAACATTGAGCAAAGAGCACGGAGCATGAAAATTCTTTTATCTCCAAGCTCTCTGCTCCAGGCTCAAAGCTCTTTTAGTGTCTTTGTGTCTTTGTGGCTAAAAGAATGTGTATAAAGAGATAAGGTCAGAGCATGGAGGAAAAGTCAAGAAAAACAATTTCATAATTTACTGAAATATCAATAGGTTATGAATTTTGCAGAAGCCTGAGACATTACACAAAAAAAAGGGGGTGGTGCCTATGCTAACCTAACTCATTCTCTTCGATTATAGGCGAAGGAGAGATTGGGTTGTTTTGATTTAACCGCCTAAAAAAATTTAAAAGGAAATGCCGTTATGGCAAATTTGAAAAGAGTTATTTCCATCGTTACTGTTTTTAGTATCCTATTGACAGGGGGGACTGTTTTGGCTGCTCCTCAGCAAGATGCTCCTCAGCAACAGGTTCAGTTGACTCAACAGCCTATCATAAGTTGGGAGTCACTTCTTAAAACATGTGTTGATTGGCTCAAAAATAAACCGAAAGGAGAAGGGAACTACCACATCAAAATAGCCTTGGTTTACAATGACAAGAATGGCGAGGCTGGCTATGCTGAGGGTAGTCTTGATATAAAGGAACTCCTCATAGGTAAACCACCCGCATCCAACCAGGCTAAATATACTTATCTTAGTGGCAAGGTAACTCTTTATGAGAGTAAAGACAGATGGGGTGAAGGTTTGAATCAGCAATATCCATTCGATCCAAAGAAAACGGAGGATCTTGAGGTAGAGATCAACACCGGAACAGGTGTGATTAAAATAGGAGGCTCAACCATCACTAAACCAGGATACGCATATGGGGTTGCCTTCGGCTTCGAGCAAAAATCAGTAAAGCCTAAGTATTATGTCATAGAACTAGACAAGATATTTGTGCCAATTCCACACTAATGCTCTGTTGCTACTCAATTGATAAATTAATAAGTAAAGATGGAAATATAGTGGGAATTGGTGGAGAAAACAACATATCTCAACTTTATCTCAACCCTATCTCAACTTTATTTCTACTCTACCCAGCAATTGAGTATAGCCGAAACAATAGTTGATTAAAATAGAACCGTTTCATTGAAATACCATAAATAGGAGGCAAAAAAGATGAAAATTAAAGGATTAGTGAGCATTGCGGTAGGGATAATATCTCTTACATTATTTGTTACTGTATTACCTGGCAGTGCTCAACAGGTTACTAAACAAACATTACAACAACGAGAATTAACCGCACCTGAGCCTATCAAAAAATCCCTGGAACAAATGCGAGCCAGAATACAACAGAAAAAATTGAATTACACTGTTGGTTACACAAAGGCATTGGATAAACCAAGGAAGATGCTTTTGGGTGATATGGATGACCCAAAGGTTACTCGTGAATGGCGTGTCAAGGCTAATCTACTGGCAGATGAGTTATTAAGGGCTGATGATGAGGCACGGGAAGCATACATTAAAAAAAATCCTGAGATGATACAAAAATTCCCAGAGATTTTTAAGCCGATACAGATATGCACGGCAAAACTGAAAGCCTTTAATTGGCGTGATAAGGGAAAGGTTACATCGGTTAAAGAGCAAGATTGTGGAAATTGTTGGGCATTCGCCGCCCTTGGAGCCTATGAAGCAAATTATTTGATTCGAAACAATACAACCGTAGATGCATCAGAACAGTACATCAATGATTGTGGAGAAGCAGATGCTGGAGATGATGCTGGAAGCTGTAATGGTGGATTAGCGGTTGAGGCACTTCAACACATTGTCCGCGAAGGAATGCCTTATGAAACCACTGTTCCATATACGGGAAGTGATAATGCTTGCACCAGTCCTCTTACACCACTGGATGGTATTGCCTGGGGATATGTAGATGCCACCGTAGAACACCCGACAACACAACAAATTAAAGCGGCGATTTGTAAATACGGACCATTAACCACCAGAATGCGTGTCGTTTCAGATGATTTCTTTGCTTATACCTCTGGGGTATATAACGAGTCTGTTGCTTCTGACAGCGCTGGTGATGGACATGCCGTGGTATTTGTTGGCTGGGATGACACAAAAGGTGCCTGGCTTATCAAGAATTCATGGGGAATAGACTGGGGAGAAAATGGATATGGTTGGCTTGCTTATGGCAGTAACCGTATTGGCAGACACTCAGCCTGGATTAAAGCTGAAAGCAAATTCTATCTTGTCCCCAGAAAATTACAAATATTAAACATCAAATAATAAAGATGGTAAATGAAATGGAACGGTTCTATTTTTTTATGCAAGTGTTCAGAGTGGGTTATAGGTAGTAGGTTATGGGTAAGGAGTAAGAAGCAGGGGATTTATTCCCCCTTATTCTCTTTGATAAAAGGGGTTAGTAGGTTGTTACTACCCACTATCTGCTACCCAAATAACCAGGGGAAATTACAAAAATGTCTATTCAACAACAAATAAGTATAGGAATAATGGGGCTTATGGCTATTGCGTGGACAATATCCGTTAAACAACCAACCAAAGTATCAAATGAGGGTGAGATACCTACTGGTGTAGTTGAGGCTAATAATCAGTTTGCGATTGATTTGTATAGTCGGTATAAAGTAGGAAAGGATAATATATTCTTTTCTCCGTATAGTATTTCCTTATCTTTAGCCATGACTTACGAAGGGGCAAGAGGTAAAACAGCCAGAGAAATTCAATCTGTTTTCCACTTTCCAGAGGATGATATTCTAAGAAGGTCAGGTTATGCAAAATTATATGATGAAATAAACAGGCAAAATAAAGAATATAGCTTACATACTGTCAATGCCTTATGGGCACAAAAAGATTATAAATTTTTAGATGATTATTTCAGGTTGATAGAAAAATACTATAGAGGTAAAATAACTAATCTGAATTTCAAGAAGAATCCTGAAGATTGTCGTAAAACAATAAACAATTGGGTAAAAGACCAAACTAATAATAAGATAGAAGATTTAATCCCCGTAGGAAGAATTATTACGATGACAAAATTGGTTCTTACCAACGCCATTTATTTTAAGGGTAAATGGATTAATCCATTCAATAAGGATAAAACAAGGGAACAGAATTTTAGAATAAACACGGATAACATAGTTAAAGTCCCAATGATGCAACGGACTGATGAAGAAGCAATATTTAACTATGCGGAAAACGACCTGCTTCAAATTTTGGAGTTGCCTTATACCGGTAAAAAGTTATCGATGCTAATTCTTCTTCCCAAAAATGATGAAATAGCAAATTTAGAAAATTCAGTTAATCTTATAAACCTATCGAAGTGGAAAAAAGACTTAGTTAAACGCAGGGTGAAGGTTTTTATACCTAAATTCAAGTTTGAGACCAAATATTTCATGATGGAAACCTTAAAGAATTTGGGAATGTCAATGGCTTTTACCCCTGAAGCAGATTTATCGGGAATGGATGGGACAAAAAATCTTTATATCACTGATGTAATTCATCAAGCTGTTATTGAGGTAAATGAGGGAGGTACCGAAGCAGCGGCAGCCACCGCGGTTATTACATTAGATAGTGCTATGCCACAAAAATCAAAGATATTGACATTTCTGGCTAACCATCCATTTATATTTATTATCCAGGAAAAAACAACTGAAAATATATTATTTATGGGAAGGGTAATGAATCCTATTCAATCTTTCAAATAAAAGTAGATGAAGCGTCTCGCTTCATATTTATGTGCCGAGACGGCTCGTCTACAATATGAGCCGAGATGGCTCATCTACAATACGAGCCGAGATGGCTCGTCTACAAAGTAAAAGTAGGCTTCCTATGAAAAAATTGATTCTAATCGGAATAATAAGTTTCTGCTGTCCTCACTTCATTTTTGCTCAACACCCATCACCTTTTTCTTTAAACATCTCCGGGATGAAAACCATAGAAACTACCTATACTAAATTCAAAGGCAATATCCCTCAAACAGAGCCAGAAGGGATAAATATTAAACAATCTTTAAGGTTTTTGGTAGCAGGCAGTGCCGGAAATAAATTGAATGCACATCTAAATTACGATGATACTCAAGAACAACCATTAGAGATGCTTATTAATTATCAAGGGGATGTATTTTCTTCCTCACTGGGTGATTTAAACATAGTTTTAGATGAAACAGAATTTGCCTTATACAATAAAAAGCTATTTGGTGCACAAGGAGCGGCTAAATTAAATAAATTTGATATAATGACCTTTGGCGCTAAAACTAAAGGTGTATCTAAAAGTAAGGTGTATCGAGGTAAGATTGGCTCAAGTAAAAATAATAATTTTACTACCTCTAACTATATTCAACGAACATACTACCAACTACTTAATGAAAATGTCCTTAGTGTGTATGTAGATGATGGCATAAAAGAAAATGGGGAAGGATTTGATTTGCAGCAGATTGGCAGTGATTATGTTTTAGATAATGGTGTATTAATTTTTCGTGATGCGGTTGAAGAAAATAGCCTTGTTCAGGTAGTCTATGAGGTCAGTGGGACTCGAACGATTAAAGGACCAGCTGGTTCTACCGAACTTAATAACTACTTCTATGTCGGTTATCCTAATCTAGTTGATGGGACCGAAGAAATAAAGGATACATCCGATAATAAACTCACACGAGGGACAGATTATAAAATCGATTATGAACGGGGAATAATTCAAATGATTACTACCCCTGTGGATTTCATTATTAGTTTTGACTATCGTGTCAAGGACTATCAATTAGACCCACCGATATTGCCAGGCAGTGAAAAGGTAAAGGTAGATGATAAGGAAAAAACAAGGGGTGTGGATTATTATATCAATTATGAAACCGGAATATTGTATTTCTATGATGAGCATTTAGCCGGGGTTTATAGTGATTCATTAGTTGTTATCGATTATGAATCATCCGAGTCTTCTAATTTACAAAATATGTTAGGTTTAAGGGGAAGGTATCATCAGACTGAAAACTTTAGTCTGGGTGCTACCTATCTATCTAATACCGATGCAAAATCAAAAACAAGACCAAACATTGGTCTGGCCCCACTGCAACATCAAATTATAGGATTAGATACGCAGATTCGATTAGGTGAGCATATAAAATTTTCAGGCGAAATAGCTCAAAGTAAAAGAGAACCCAGGGATGATAAAATTGTTTTGATAGACGATATGGAAAGAGAGAATTTAATCGGTCAAAATGGTAGATGGCGTAGTCTGGATAAAAATGTTACCTTGAAGGTAATTAAGGATACAAGTGAAATTTATCATCCGGAGGAATTGGAAAATCATCAGGTATTGCGACTGGAATATGGGACAGGAACAGGTATCATAGAACAACGGCTGTCAACTCCAATTAACCTATCAAGATATGTTAGTTTTTGTGCCTGGCTCAAAAGCACTTCACCTATAAACATTTCTATTCAATTATATTCTGCTTTAGAGCATTATTTTAGTTTTGATTTTAGTCCTCCAGTAACAAACCAATATTACTTTGTCTCAAAAGATTTAACTAACCCAACTGCTATCAACGGAAATCCCAGATTAGATGAGATAAATATGCTCAGGATTATTTTAGAAAAAGGTATGGGAACTACAACGATTATCTATATAGATGACATTGGGGTCAAAGATGCTAAGACAGAAGAGGCAAGAGCAAGTAAATTAGAAGGTGAGATTACCCATGATAATTTCAATTTTAAGATAGGAATCAAGGATATTGAAAAGGGATTTAATGCTATTGGTTTGAGTAGTTTTGAGTCAATTAGTGATACAAAACGCATCCAGTCGCAAGCAAATATTAATCTTTGGGGACCAGTTAATTTTTCATTAGGGTATGACGAAAAATTACGCGATAAATCAAATATAGACAGGAAACTTTCAAATAAGATTTATTCCTCAAGTGTAGTTATTGAACCATCTGAAAAGGATAATGTTAAATTGGAGTATATTCAAGAAAAAGAGATTGATTTTAAAGAAACTCACCATGATGTCCATAATCTTAACAATAAATTTATCGCCTCAATGACACATAGCAAAGAAAGATATTTTGGATTGAACAATTATCAAATCTTTACTCGATTAATGCGAGTTGAGACTAAGGATAAAGCACATAATGGACATTCTAATTCCAACAATGCTTATACGAAACTTAACCTTATTCCCAGAGAAGGAATAGAGTTTGTTCCTGAATATAGATATAAAACCTCACGGGATATTAAAAAATCTATGGATTTAACAAAGGAAATAGGCGTAATCTCATCTTTAAATATCACCGGACTAAAGGGCATAACCACCATTTTCAGATATACTAATGAAAAGTTGAAGAATTTCCTTGTCAGAAGTGAACAAAAAAATCAAGGGAAATCTATTGATATAAATATGGAATTAGGCACTTATAGTCAACATTTAACCCCTTTTATCTTCAGCACATTTTATGAGTCTCTTGACCAACAACGGCTTGATGAAGGAAAAACCACTTCAAAGAATGAATCCTTAGTCTCAAATATTAAATTAAAGATAGCCCCACAAAGCCCCTGGGATGGCTTGTTACAATATCAGTTCACTCGTCAAGAGGAAAAGATTTATTTGACAAGGAATGAAACGGATAATTACCTGGCACAATGTAATTTTCAAGTTCATAAGTTTTATCCACAATTTGGAAAGCAGGTAAATTCATCACAATTGACACCAAAATACGAACAAAGAAAAACAAGACAGACAAATATCCCTGAATCTGTTATTGATACATATTTTCTTTCCTGGCAAACTGATTGGAATAAAAGATATTTTACCCATTTACAATATGAAACGAAAAAAGAGAAAACTCGCACTACCATCCTGCCTTATATTAAAATCAAGTATAGCCCTTTTGATAAATTATCCTTATCCACAGAATTTAGAGAGTCGAGCATTAAAAATAAAAATCTTACATCAATTACTGATTATTTTGCCTCAATAGGCATAGAGTATAATCTGTATCAAAATTTAAAGATTTCGGATATATTCAGATATAGCCGTAATGAATCGGATAATAAAACAAGCTATTCTTCTGCCTTAGAATTAAATTTTAATTTAACCGAGAAGATAAATGCGATATTACGGTATAACTGGGCAGATGTAAATGACCGCAAAATACCGGCTAATGATTATATCACCAATCAGGTAAATATAAACATATCGGCAATGTTTTGAGGGTGAAATCAAGTAATCGGTTACTGTTCAGGTAGGCATGAAAAAACTTAAAAAATTTGCCACAAAGGCACAAAGATGCACAAAGAAGATTTTAAACCTCTCTCAAAGGATGGAATAAAACGGATAGTCTTATAAGTCTTAGTGAACCTTCGTGTCTTAGTGTCTTCGTGGCAGAAATTATCCGGCAACTAACACCTGAACGGTTACGGTAATCAGGTAAAAGGTTAAAATATTATGGTAAGTAGAAAATATAGTTTTATATTCTTATGTGTTTTTGTGGCACTAATAACAGGTTGTAGCCCCCGAGTGCTTATCACACCTACGCAAGAAGAAGCAGGACCGCAAATAGGGATTTCTGTTATCCCTGACCCCGCTGTCCCAGGTGATATAGTTACTATCAATGTCTCATCTGATAGACTATTACTCTCTGCCCCTACCGTTATAATTCAACAATATAATCAAAAAGAGACGACTGATATTACCTATACACTTCAAACCCAGGATAATATCCTCTGGATAGGAACATATACGGTTATTCCTGGTTATGATGGAATGGCAATAGTCAGGGTAATTAATGCCGTGGATGCAGAAGGAAATAAAGGAGAAGGAAAAGGTGGTTTCACAGTAGAAAAATCGGTTGAAGAAGAACTCCCCGGTAAAGAAGAACTCCCCGGTGAAGAAAAACTTCCCAGTGAAGAAGAACTCCCCTGGTGTAATCCATTAGAGTATGAAACTATTCCCTGGCGAGACATAAGAGGAGAATACGCCAACCCCCAAAAAACTCCATCAAAAGCATTATCAAAGACATCCGACGAAGTCCCAATTACAGATATTAGCCATTATATCAATTATTTAACAGGTGATGTTGATTCTATCTGGATAGGAACTAATTACGGAATTGGTAGAAATAATATAGATAACGATACATGGATAGGTTATATTACCAATGTAAATGAGATAGCAAATAATATAAGTTGTATCGCCCCAGATGGCGATATAGTTTGGTTTGGCAGTCCGGGTGGTGGAATGATTATGTATGATAAAATTAGAGATGCCTGGTTTAATATTACTACTACCCATGGACTATATGATAATAATGTTAATGATATTCTTGTTGATGGTAACGAGCTCTGGCTGGCTACTAATCGTGGGATTTCTAAATTTGACAAAGAAACTAAACAATGGACAATTTATACAAAAGATACTACTTACCCAGCATTAATTAGTGAAAAAATAACGCAGATTAAGTGGTTTTACCCTGAGTTCTGGATTGGCACAGATAAAGGATTAATGAGTTATAATCCATTAACGAATACCTGGAATGACCGGACCGAAATATTTGATGATGAAGTAACTAAATTATTAATCGATGGTATAAATCTTTGGATTGGAACTAAAGATAAAGGTATTCTTAAGTATAATCTTATTAATGAAGGTCTGGCTACCTATACGGTTACTTCCGAGCTTTTTAGTGATTCTATATTAAGTCTTAGTAATGATTATAATTATATCTGGGTTGGGCATCCACACGGTATTCCACAATTCAATAAATCAACACAACGCTGGACCTCTTTTACTTACACACAAGAACAATTCGCTATTCGTCAATTAGATGATGTTCAAGCTATTTATATTAATGATGGCACGCCATGGATTGGTATGAATACTGGCTTGATTGAATTAAAAGAAAAAGAATTAGTAGAATTGATTAAACCGACAATTACTAAATTAGAGCCATCTTTTAATGCCCTAATTAGCACAGGTTTTCCTGAGGTTATATCTGAGTATGAGGATAACATTGGTGGAAGTGGAATAAATCCATTGGCAATCAAGTTATTAGTCGATGGAATTGATGTAACCGGTGAAGCAAGAATTGACGCTAAAAGATTAGATTATAAGCCTTTTTACCCTCTATCGGATGGTGAACATATAGTCGAAATTCAGGTAAGTGATAATTCAGGTAATACGACGGCAAGAAGTCATAAGTTTACAGTTAATACTACCTTACCTTCTCTTATTGTTACCGTAACCCCAGATTGGATAATAGGGACGATGACTGTCCATGTAGAATCAGACTTATCATTAGAAGGAACACCTACGGTAATAATTTATTATGGAAATACTCAGACTACCGTTTCATTCCCTCCAATTAGTATCCCTGTTTCATCCTGGCAAGGAATGGTTACTATTTCTATTGAACCTAATTTTGAAGGTCCAGGAACAATTTCTATTATTGGTTTTGAGGATATTTACAACCGACCAGTAGGAACCAAAACCTATCCTCATATTTTTAATATCGATACTAAATCACCTGCAACTGCTACTATCATATCTCCTCCATCAGGAACAATAACAAGACAAAAAATATCGGTCATAGGTCAATCTGAACCAGACTTATTTGTTGAGTTATTTGTCAATGGTAGTTCTACCAGTACAGTATTATCTGATTATCAAACTGGTAGTTTTACATTTAATAATATTCTCTTACAAAATGGAACAAATACAATTAATGTCCAGGCAATAGACCGTGCAGGGAATAAAAGTCCATTTTCAGATACAACCTTTGTATTTTGTGATACCACACCACCACAGATAACGATTACTTTCCCACCTGCTGGCTATGTGACCAACGCGGGAACAATAGCCGTCACCGGGAGTGTGACGGATACTTTAGGAATTTCAACGGTAATGGTCAATGGAGTTCCAGCGAACATAGTTGGGTCTGACTTTACCGCTACGATTACCTTA
>SBAY01000206.1 GCA_005239945.1 Nitrospira sp. | reverse complement strand
CCTATGCGTGGGATTTGGTGCTGAGATGGTTGCTAACCTTTACTCAGACCAGACTTTCACTGATAAGAACTAATAAACTTGCTCGGCACACTCATTTTATTTTTCCTCCTCTTATTTTAACCGCATTCTTTTTATTTTTTATCCCTTTAATCTGCTAAATCCGATTACTAAACTATTAGAATTTTGTCATCAACGACACCCGGTGAGTATCGCCTAAATCATCATAATCGCAATAGGCATAATCTAATCCAATACCTGTTCCTGGCATTCTAAATCCTGCGCCAAAGGTCAAATCCGATGATTTTAATTCATCTTTAGTCAAGGATTTATATCCGGCACGAATGGCTACTATCTCTTTAATCCAGTATTCGCCACCAAAATTAAAATTGGTATCGTTATCCGAGGGGAAGTTAATATCCAGACTTAAGGTTAAAGGATTATTGGGAAATTTGTAAGCACCGCCTACCTTGAAATTTAATGGTAGGGCATCTTTCTCACTTACAAATGCCTTCAACTTAGGCCCAAAATTCTGGACTACTACTCCTAAGGTAAGATTTTCTATTTGAGGTTTATATAAACAACCGACATCTAACCCAAAGCCGGTTGATTTGTTACCATCTATCTTCATCTGGATATATTTTAAGGTTGCCCCTAAAGAACAATTTGGCATCATCTCCTTTGCATAGGAAACTGCTACGGCTATATCCTTGCCGTCAAGTGTGCCATCTGCTATTCCACCTTCTTTATATTTATCGATACTTCCCGAATCTAAGAGGGTAATTGCCCCACCCATAATTCCACCCATTATTTGAGCAGGATTAACATAGGCTAAGTAGTTGTAATTTATCTCCTCCAGCCAATCTGAATACATAAAGGTAGCCTGTCTTTCTTTAATCTGGGCAATACCTGCTGGATTCCAATACAGGGCATTAATATCATCCGCTACTGCACAAAATGATTCTCCCATGGCATTTGCTCTTGCCCCCTGCCCCAGTTTTAAAAATACTGCTCCTTTACTACCCGGTGACCCAGCCAACACATAACTACTTACCAACAATACCATTACCGCTATTACTAAACTTAAAAACTTTTTCATTTTTTACCTACCCCCTTTCCTTTAATTTTAATGAAAATCCTAAATTCTAAACAAATTCAAAATCTCAAATTCCAAATTCACTCAACTTAAATCCTTTACTCATAACTATCAGCTTACCCCTTGTCTCTATCAAAAATGCTGCCTGAGCAAGATTTCATCATTTCATATATAAAAATTACCACAAAAATCTGAATTTGTCAATAGGTAAAAATGTTAATTTTTTGTTAATTTTAAATTAACCCACTATTGACAAATATAATTTTCTGTGTTATACTAATTAAAGAAGGAGTAAAAAGATGTGGTTTGCCTTACCTTGTTTTATAAGTTCTACAATTAACATTATATTCGGAATATTAGTTTATTACTATAATAGTACCGATATTGCCAATAAGACCTTTAGAAATTTAATGCTGGCTATTTCTCTATGGTGTTTTAGTGTAGGAATGAACTATATATCCCCTAATGAAGAAATAGCATTAAGATGGACAATATTGGGATTAATCCCATCTTTTTTTATACCACCATGTTTTGCACATTTTTGCTTCGCAATATTAAAAAAGTATAAACTTTTAACCCCCCCCCTGTACTATTCTTCCTGTATCTACCTTGCTTAGTGATTATACCTATGATATTAATAAACCCAGGAGTAATTGTTAAAGAAGTTATACCAGCTCCTGCTGGCGGGTATCACATAGTAAACACTTCTCTTTATCCAACACTGGGATTATATTTAGCCTTTTTAACTATAATTGGGTTATATACAGTTATAATGGCAACAAAGACTACTTCAAATATAATATTTAAAAAAGGTATATTTATGGGATTTACACTTGCAGTTATTCCATGTCTAATAATCTATTTTATCCTTTATCCAGTATTATTTAACATAAATCTTTTATGCATAGGTCCATTATTTACATTAGCATTTCCCTATTCGGTCACATACGCCTTAATTCAACCTGAGGGTTTGATGAATGTTAGAATTAGAGAAATATTAGGAGAATTCTTAGTTAAATCAATAACTTATATACTTTTAATTTTGGCCTCAGTGATAATATTTGTCAGTGTGTTGTCTTTTATTAAATGGATGTGGATTCCTGCCTTTGAGTCAAATCTTTTATTATATTTACCTGGAGTAGGACTGGCAGCCTTTGTATCTACACATTTTAAACCAACTGTTTATATCTTTGTCTATAAACTTATATATGGTCATCGACGATTAGTCTGGCGAGAGAAATTATTAGCCCTTTCTTTAAATCTTAAAAGAGATTGTACAGATGAAGAGGTAATAAAATTAATTAAAGAGCAATTACCTGAGATTATAAATACGGATACATACCATTTATTATTTTATAACCAGGAGAGTGAGACATTTAAAATAATAGATTCAAATAAAGTGGAAGCAAAGGATAAACAGTTACCACTAAGCACAGAAGATATATTAATTCAAAGAATAAATATAAGTAATGAGTTGAAGGTAATAAGTGAGATTGAAACTGAGGCTACATTTGAAAATGGCATTTCTATATTTCAAAGATATAATATAGAACTTTGTCTACCAATAAAACAAGAGAAAAATTTATTAGGAATTATATGTTTGGGTAAGAGAAATTTATTCCCTGAATATGATCCAGAGCAGAAAAAAGAGCTAAATAGGCTTATATATCTTGAGGCGTTACCCTATATTCAGAGTTATTTAAAATCTATTGCAAGAAAATTACCCTACATAATTTCTATCCATATCCATGACATCCCTGATGAAATACTTAAAACTAAGAGTAGTGATCTTCTTGAGTATTTACTTAATCCTGATAAGGTAAGGATAAAGATAATAAAGGATGGAAATAGAGTTTTAACAAAAGAGTTGAATTTAACCCGGCCAGAAAAGATAATTTTTAATTATATAGTGTTCAGGGCATATATAAATGATGTCTATCATAAATATCCAAATTGGCAGAGGATACCTTCTTCTGAGCGGGTCTTTTCTGAAGAATTAGCAAATAGAGAAGGTATAGTTATGAAAGCCTTAAGTAATTATCATAAGTATTTACCTGGGGGAAGCAGAATTAGGCAATGGGTAAGCAGTATTCGCAAGATATTAACAGAAATTGGGGCTAATGATTTAATTCCTTGTGAAAATCCATCTAATCGTGGAAGAGGTAGAGGATATACCATAAATGGGAAGATAATCTTATTAAAAGAAAATCTGGGGCTCACCGATGTTATACGCGTATGATCAACTTTCGGGAAAAATGGCGAGGGTATTTGTGGCAAGGAAGATTCGTTTTATATCCATAGATCGATTTTCTTTTTTCTGTTAGCTAAAATTTAAAAGTGCACTTTTTTAAAAACTTCATTTTTAAGTTTTTGAGTATCCAAAAGGGTATTATTAGCCCAGAACCTGACTTCAGAATAAGTAGCATTTAAGGGATAAATCCGTAAGTTTACGGTTTTAGCTTTAGATTATAGCATAAGAAGATTATATAAATCTATAAATTATTGTGGATAGTGACGCAATTGACGCTCATGTGGATAACTTGATGGACAACTCTTCGAGTTGCCCACAAGTTACCCACAATCGCTTGAATAAGTCTTT
>SBAY01000226.1 GCA_005239945.1 Nitrospira sp. | reverse complement strand
TATAAGTCTTTGTGAACTTTGTGAAGATTCTTTGTGTCCTTTGTGGTTAAAGATACTGCGATAGAATAGATGGCTATAGTGCTTAAGTCAGTGCCATTCGGGACACAATACTAAATTATTCAATTATTCCACAAATTAGTATTGTGTCCCCCGAATTAAATCTTAAATCTGTCTCCCCCGAATTAAATCGTGTCCCCCGAATTAAATCAACTGCTGTTCTTGGAAATCCAGAGGCACCAACACAAGTTATTTCTCGATGGGTTCGTGATTTCACAGGTGGAATTACCAACATAGGTCCTGCAACTGAGAATGACCATGGTAGTCATGATACAGCTACATCAGGATCCACAGAGGTAAATGAGAAAAATCGTGAAGAATTTAAAAAAGCATCAGAAGAAATTAAAAACATAATAACTGAAGTAGCTAAGACAGCAGGTCAGGCAGGTAAGGAAGCTGCAGTAAATTCAGCTATAGAAGCCCTCGAAAAGGCAGGATATACTTTAGCCGCCACTACCCTTAGAGCAGCAATGCGGTTTGACCTCGCTGGAGCATTTGATGCGATATCTCTGGGAGACCCAACAGATGTGGCTGGGTTATTGAAACGACAAGGAGAAAAATTTATAAATGAAAACCTGTATGAAATTTCGCAGAGAAAGTTTAAGAATGACCTTTCACTTGCTCCAGATGCTGAGTTAAAACTTAGAATTAGTGTAAACCAAGCAATAGAAAATTATCTAACAAACATAAACTATGCTTATAATTTTACGAATCTCAATGGTAATATAAAAGCTACACTTGTTTTTCCAGATATTAAGTTTGACTTTAAAAGTTTTATGCGGAGTGACTATTGGGTAGAAGGAGTTCAACCTAATCAATAAAAAGAGGAAGGTGTTATAGTTATGAAACGAGAATTCCTAAGGATATTTTTATTTTTTACCTTTATTAGCAGTATTATTAGTTGTAACCAATATTCTACCGATACTTCAAACAAGATTGTTTTTGAAAGAGGTAAAAAAGTTGGATTTTCTGAAGCACTAAACAAAGAAAAAGGACATCTAACTTCTGAAAGGGTGACTGAAATATCGAAAGCGATACCTTTTCACTCACAGATAGTTATAATGGATGAAGATGGCAAAAACCAGCGGATAATAATAGAAAAATTTGGGAAAGAGGTGAGTGTAAATTCTCCAGTTTGGTTTTCGGATGTAGGGAATAATTCAAATTGACCCAAAAAGGATAATTTAAGGGAACCAAATAACCTTGAAAAATAAAGGAATTACACAAATGGAATAAAATACATTATATACATAACTTATTGAATTAATAGTATCTTGAATTAAAATGGTCCTTAAATTATCCAAAATGGGCTATTTTTCGTTATCGCCTACATTCGGATGGAAAGAAACTTCTTTTTGTATTATTTAATAAACAAAAGAGGGGTATTTACATGATAGATAGCGAAGGCACAAATCAAGTAAAGTTAATAAATGAAGATTTTAAGGCATTTGCTCCTATAATATCTCCAGATGGGGAAAAAATAATTTTTTCATCAAATAAATCTGGTAGATATGAAGTCTATATAATAAATACAGATGGAATAAATTGTAGAAAATTGACCAATATTCCTCCTGTTGATAAACATCCTGTATCTTATTTTCCTGATGGTAAAAGAATTATCTTTTTTGCCGGCGAACTACAAATACCAACCCCAAAAGAATATTATAAAGAATATAAAGATTTTGATATCTATTCAATAGGCACGAATGGAGAAGGGATAAAAAAACTGACTCATATCTTGAGCCTTTTTTGGGACTTATCTTTATCCCCAGATGGAAAGAATATAGTATTTAGTGAGTTTTGTAATGATAATTATGAGATTTTTATTATGGATAAAGATGGTAACAATAAAAAGAAACTAACTAATAACTCTGTTAGGGATTGTGCTTCTACCTGGTCCCCAGATGGTAAGAAAATTGCTTATGTATCTGATGGTATGCTTTACTTAATGAATCCTGATGGGAAAAATCAGGTAAAACTTATAGATAAAACCCAGTGTTATGTATCTTATGGTGTTTGGTCTCCGGATGGTAAAAAAATTGCATTTGTTGCTGAGGGTGATATCTACACCATTGACATAGATGGCAAGAACTTAAAGAATCTGACCAACACACCAGATTGGGATGAGTCATGTCCTTCCTGGCGACCGATTGCTAAAGATTAAAAGGTGGTAAAAATATCACTTTTTTTTAGCTAATTTTTACCTTCCTTTTTCTTAATTGCTCTTTGACAAAAAAACATCTCTAACTTATTAATTGCTACCAAAAAGGTGTAATGATTATAGGGAAGGAGAGGATATTTGGTGGTAAAGAGGTATCTGATGAAGAGAGGATAAATATTGGCACACAATTGATTGGTTCTTCTATTGGTAATGTTATTGGTAAGACAATTGAATACAACACTGATAACAAACCAGAGACAGGCATAGCAAATGCTTTAAAAGAAGAAGGGATGAGTTTCTACAAAGGTGCACAGGCATGGTCTCAAATGGCTATCCAAGCATATCAAAATGCCTCAAACCTTGCCTCATACCTTCATTTTGGTACTAATAATATCACCACTAATAATCCTATACCAAAAGACCAAGATGCTTATATAAAGTTAGACATCGCTCATGAGCTATCACAAACTTTTAACTCCATTAGAGAAACAGGTAGTGATATACTTACTTCTATTAGAGATGTGGTAAGGAAGTCCAGAAAAGATTATGATTTGCGTATAGCATATAAAAAGGGAGAATTACCAACTGATGTCCTTCAGCAAAAGCTAAACAATAAAGAGATAAATGTAGAGGATATATACCAATTGGCAGTAGCATACGGAGAGGATGCAACAAAATTAATCGCACTTGCTACTAAAAACGCCACAAATCAAGAACTGATGAACCTTATCAATAAAGCTAAGAGTGGCAATAAAGAAATATCAGAGGCACTTAATGCTGAAAGAGCCATAAGGGCAGGTATTTATCTGGGTGAATTACAAAATGCTCTTGCTCCTATTATTTCTAATCCTATAACGGATGTTCCATCTGGTACCCACAGTGGTGATGTAGCTTAACCTATTGAGGATCAATTACTTTTGCGGTTTTTTGTCAATTTTTTTCTCGTGGC
>SBAY01000052.1 GCA_005239945.1 Nitrospira sp. | reverse complement strand
TGAGCAGATTTATCAGATAAAATGGATAAAAAGACATGCCGATAAATCCGCTTAATCCGATTACAAAAATAAAAAAAGGAGTGTGGAAATAATGATGAAGAAAATTGTAGGATTAATAGGAGTGAGTATTTATTTAGTAGTATGTGCTACTCAATCTTTTGCCTTTGATTTAGAGTGGAAGACGAAAGCAGATATGCTTACTGGACGAAAGAGTTTAGCGGCAGCAGCACTTAATGGTAAGATTTATGCTATAGGAGGACTTCAAGATATAAATATAGTCGAGGAATTTGACCCAACGGTCGGTCCTAATGGAACCTGGGCGACAAAGACACCTATGAGTACGGGACGGGCTATGTTATCAGCAGTAGCACTTAATGGGAAAATGTATGCTATTGGAGGATATGTTTATACAGGAATTGCAACTAATGTAGTTGAGGAGTTCGACCCAACTGTAGGTCCTAATGGTACCTGGACCAGAATGGCAAATATGCCTACTGCACGATATGGTTTCGGAGCAGTTGCACTTAATGGTAAGATTTATGCTATTGGAGGAATGGGTGGCGCAAATGTAGTCGAGGAATTTGATCCAACGGTAGGTCCTGATGGTACCTGGACTACTAAGGCACCTATACCAAATAATCATGGAATGGGTGTAGCAGCTGCAGTGCTTAATGGTAAGATATATACTATTGGAGGAGATTATAGTTACAATTTGGTCCAGGAATTTGACCCGACTGTCGGCTCTAATGGAACATGGACTCGAATGGCAGATATGCCTACTGGACGATGGGCTTTAGCCGCAGCAGTACTTAATGGTAAGATATATACTATTGGAGGACTCGGTACTGTAGAGTGGAAGATAGTCGAAGAATTTGACCCAACTGTAGGTCCTAATGGTACTTGGACCCGAAAAGCAAATATGCTTACTGGACGAAATCGTTTAGCCGCAGCAGCACTTAATGGTAAGATTTATGCTATTGGGGGAGAGGGAGGTCTAAATGTAGTCGAGGAGGCAACATTAGGGGCGCCGGTAAATACGAATGTTACTAATGGTGGTGATGCGGGGACTTTAACCATAGCGGATGCAAAAGGTGATGCGATTTTAACCTACTCGGGTATGGGTGGAACAAAGACTGTTACCTGTGCGGCTACTAAGACGACTATCCTGCAAGGTTATGGTATTGGCTATTTAGCTACACCTAAAGACCAAGCCGTGATGCCTATGGCAACGGTATATTATAACTACGAAGTGAGCAACTCAAGTAATGGCACGGATACGATTGCTGTGTCAGTTGAAACTCTATCAGGTGCTACCTGGACTGCTTCATTAATCGATGATACCAACCAGGATGGCTTTCATCAAGAGACAGAAAATACTCCCCTTGCAAGTCCACTTACCTTAAGACAGAATGAAGGGCATAAATTTTTTCTGAAGGTAGATGTATCGATTGCCGGCAGTGCTACTATCAGGGTAAGGGCTCAATCTTCACAAAGCGATAGTTGGGGAGATATAGATATGCGGTATGATGAGACATTGACCTTTGCCCTGGGTTATGGAGTCCGATTATCCAGTCCGGTTGATTTAACCGGCTCTCCGTCGACTACGGTTTATTATCCTTACCGGGTAACTAACAGCGGTAATGCCACCGATACGATTACACTATCAGCAACTAATATTGCCGGTGGGACCTGGGCATTGACCGTATTACAGGATGATAATTAAGATGGTATTCATCAAGCAACTGAGACGACACAAATTGGTAGTGTTACCATACCTGCAGATAGTTTCTTTGACATTTTCTTAGCGGTAGATATACCGCTGGCAGAAATCGGTGCTACATCAACAAATAAAGTAGTTGCCCAATGTTCCGGGACTGATATAATCCCTTGGGGTGATGCGGATGTAGTCGAGGATATAACAATTACTACCTGCTCTGCTCCGACACCTAATCTTACCTTAGAAAAATATGTTTCCCCGGGAGAGGCACAATTACCAGGTGCTACCCTGACATATACATTGAAGTATAAGAATGTTGGTAATGCAGAGGCAATTAATGTCCAGATTGCAGATGTCATTCCAGCCTGGGCAACTTATGTGGCTAATAGTGGCACAGGAACGGTAGGCATTGGCGGTGGAAGTAGTATCACCG
The DNA here is from genome assembly GCA_005239945.1 of Nitrospira sp. Classification (GTDB taxonomy): domain Bacteria; phylum UBA9089; class CG2-30-40-21; order CG2-30-40-21; family SBAY01; genus SBAY01. The sequence continues at coordinate 1,368 of SBAY01000052.1, read as the reverse complement.
TAACTTATGCTGACAATACAAAGATTATTACCTTCACTATCAACGGTCAGGTTCAGCCACAGGGTTATGGAGAATGTAGATTTGAGGTAGTGATTAAGTAAGATTCCAACTTGTAGTAATCCGTTTTAGCGGGTTAAAACCAAACCCCATAAATGGGGTTACTACAAACCAGACGCAGAGAGGAAGAAGAAATGGGAGGTGTAACTGAGAAGATAATAGTAAGGGATTATGGGTCGGATAGGCTCTAAGTAGAAATTAGAAAAGGGGTGCCCCATGTTTGAAGAGCGGTTTTGTGAACCTAAATTTATTACCCCGCAGGAGAGGGAAAAGATTACTAAAATGATAAAAGGCTATCTTTCCAAAAGAAAAGAGGTTCTCTTTGCCTATCTATATGGGTCATTCATAAGGAAAGAACCCTTCAGGGATATAGATATTGCTTTATTTATGAAACAACCTCTAAAAAATTACCTTGAGATAGAATCAGATTTATCTTACGAGTTAACAATTATTACAGGTTATAAGGTAGAAGTGAAAATTATAAATAGTGCGCCTGTGGCTTTACAAATGGCAGTGTTGCGCGAGTGTGGTCTTCTCACCAGTAGAGATGATGATAAGCGGACTGATTTTATCCAGAATGTGAGTAAAAGATATATTGAATACTCTTATTTAAGAGAGATGGCCAGATGATGGGGATAGACAAAGATAGAATTGCTAAAAACAAACTGGACATTAGCAGTATATTTAACCAGATAGAAACTCTTGTCAAACAAGATAAGAAAATATTCCTGGCTGATGCCAGAAATAGTCAATCACTTAAGTATTTATTGATAGAAGTAGTTGAAGCGATGGTAGATACCTGTCAGCATATTCTGGCAAAGAAAAAGGGGATACCATGCGAAGGATATGTGGACTGCATTGTAAAGGCGGGAAGGGAAGGTATTATCCCTTTATCCCTGGCTCACAAACTCAGGAGGTTAGCGGATTTAAGAAACAGTCTGATTCATCGGTATTGGATTATTAATGATGCTGACCTTTACAATCAAACAGTAGATAACAAAGAAGATTTAAATGAGTTTGTCCAGGAAATAGATAAATTTATTGCCTCTTTTTCTAACTCTGACTAAAACAACTTAAAACCTCTCCTCTTGATTCATCATTCAGGAAATATAATTTATCTTTTTGCATCTGGTAAAATTAAGACACGGATTGCCCGGAGTTTTTGAATACGGATTGCACAGATTGCACGGATTGACACGGATTTTTTTAATAATCTGTAATACAAACTTGCAAGATCTCGTTTTTTTAACAAAGTTTTTTTCACATGTAGGCGATAACGAAAAATAGCCCATTTTGGATAATTTAAGGACC
>SBAY01000021.1 GCA_005239945.1 Nitrospira sp. | reverse complement strand
CAAGATTGATTTTAGGGGTTAGTTGTTTTTCCCCTCCCTTGATGGGAGGGGATTGAGGGGAGGGTGATAATCTTTCCCCATCTCCCCTCACCCTACCCTTTCCCACAAGGGGAAAGGGGGAAATTTTTACCCACGAATTCAATCTTGAAGAGGCATTAGGTTAAGGTAATTGTAGTTCTAAGAATTTTTTTGCAATCTTATACTTTCCCTTACCTTTTCTAACTAAGCTATCTGGCAAAACCCTTTTTTGTTCACCCCAGATTTTAAGTTTTTCCAGGGTTACCGGGCCATACTCCTTATCCGCTAACACATACCATTGTAAAGGTGGATGCTCTGCCACGGCAGAGGTATGTATTCTCTGGTAACCAAAACCCAATATTCTACCGGAAACAAGATTTATCTTTTTATTTAAGAATACGGCTATAACCAAATTCTCTTTTTCTCCTAATTTTCTCCCCAAATAAGTTTGGGCTTCCGGACCCATCTTAATTAAAATATTATCCACCGTTAACCCGCTTTTTTCGATACATCTATTTACCATCAACTTCACCTTTGGGCTTCCATCCAGGAGATAAAAGACACCAACATTTGCCGCAGACTCAACCACAGTAATCAACTTTAATTTAAGCAAACAGGTTTTCTTTAAATCAATATTGAGCACTATAACTCCGGTCAAAAAAAGTAAGATTAAAGAAGAAAAAGTCAAGGATTGAAGGAGGCTATCTTTTTTTGTCCAATATTCTTCGTGTTCGTTCATTTCATAATCTATTTTAATGAAATAAAGTTAGTAAGTCAATAAAAATTTTTTAGAATCACTACTGTCCGCGCAGATCCAACAGGGTGTGCAGTTTGATTACACCTTTGCACTTTCGGAAACTTGCTCCTCGAAATAGCGAAAGGCACAGGGCAATGGTTCTGGGATGGATTAACACGGATGAGACGGGAAGGACGCATATTCTTAACATGAGGATGTGTTTGGTAAAATTTTATGGAAAGAGTTCGCGGGCATTTCTTAGTAGGTCAAGCCGTTTCCTCTCAAAGCTTGTTTTGTCAAAATTCGCTGTTTGTTTTGCAGGCAGTTTGGCTAACATATCCATCACTTTAGCCAGGGGTAGCCCAACAACATTTGTATAACAGCCATTAATCTTCTCGATAAATTGTGCCCCTCTGCCCTGAATACAAAGCCCACCGGCTTTATCCAAAGGCTCTTTTGTAATCACATAGCCAGCAATTTGAGCCTCGGAGAGTTTTTTCATGGTTACCTCAGTGATAACATAATCCACCAGGGTATCTTTGGTAAAGGCATCAATAATGGCTAAGCCGGTAAGCACCTTATGGGTAGTGCCGGATAATTCCATCAGCATCCTTTTCGCATCTTCATCGTTTCGTGGCTTTCCAAATATTTTGTCGCCCAAAATAACAACTGTATCCGCCCCCAGAATTGTTCCGCTTTTAAATCTTTTGGCCACATTCTCTGCCTTAGCTAAGGCTAATTTGCAGAGCCATTCTTCAATAGGTAAAGTTAAATCCCTTGTCTCGGATATATCCGGAACTACTACCGTTACATCAAAACCAATCTGTTCTAACAATTTCTTCCGCTGTGGGGAAGAGGAGGCTAAAATTATATTCATGGTCTAACTCCTTCTGCGATTCAGACACTAGACTTCAGACTTTAGACATCAGACTTTTCGAGGTAAAAAATCAGCTTTTGGAGTGTTCTTAATCTTTCCTCATCCTTTATCCAAGTTCTTCCTACAAAACTATAGATTTGTTTTTTACCTCTTTATTTTTCTACAAATTCTCCCCTCTTTAGTCTGATGTCTACTGTCTGAATCACAGTAACTTTTTTTAATTATTGACATCCATTGATAAAAAAGATATAATATTGGCAATGAATAAATGGTTAGCGTTATTTATCTTTCTTTTTATCTTTGGAATCTATCTGCACACACTACCCCCTGGTGTTGGCTTAGATGATAGTGGAGAATTGACCTGTTGTGCCTATTTATTAAGTATTGCTCATGCTCCTGGCGAACCTCTCTATCTTTTACTTGGCAAGCTCTTTACCTTTTTACCTTTTGGAGAGGTAGCCTTCAGGTTAAATTTAACCTCAGCTGTTTTCGGAGCACTTAGTTGCACCTTAGCTTTTTGCATTATTTTTTTTATTACTCAACAACGATTTCCAGCACTCATTGGCTGCTTTTGCCTTGCCTTTTCGCAGACATTCTGGACACTTTCCAATAAGGCAGAGGTTTATACACTGAATACCGCTCTTGTCGGTCTATTAATCTTCATCTTTTTAATCTGGAGGCAAAGCAGAAATACCTATTTGCCTTTCCTTTTCTTCTTTGTCTATGGTTTAAGCCTGGGGAACCATCTGACAATCGTTCTTTTCCTGCCTGTTTTCCTCTATTTTTTTATCAAAGAAGGCGTCAGTCTCTTCCAAATTGGTAAATTCAGTCTCTGTTTTTTAATCGGATTAAGTATTTATCTTTATCTTCCCCTACGCTCATCTCAAGACATTACCGTGGTTAATTGGAGTAAAATTACGACCTTAAATCATTTTTTCCGCTATGTCACCGGCTCCCACTTCAAAAATTTACTTTTTTCATCATCTTTTTTTGAGGTAATTAAACACCTGGGGAATTATTTCCTCTTGCTCATTACTCAATTTCCTGTTTTTGGCTTTGGGATAGGAATTATTGGCCTAATAAAGTCGTTTGGTATTCATAGAGATTTTAGTCTTCTTCTTTCTTTGATGTGGGGGGCGTTAGTTTTCTTCTGTATAAATTATGATATTCCTGACATCTGGAGTTTATATCTGCCCACATACCTATTTTTTGCCTTATTTATAGGTCTTGGAATTTCATTTTTGATTAAAATTTTCTATAACAAAATAGTGGTTATAATTATTTCCCTCAGCCTGTTTCTTTCTTATCAATTGACTTATAGTTGGTTTGGCTATGATTTTGACAAGAGTAAGTATTTTTTCCCCTTAGATTTTTGCTCTCAAGCATTAAAGCAGGTTTCCCCTAACTCTTTAATCGTCTCTAATTGGAGTTATGCAGGTTGTTTTTGGTATTGCCAGTATGTTACTCATCTAAGAGAAGATGTACAGGTTTTGAGTTCCTCAAAGAAAAATATTAAAACAATTAAAAGCACTTTTTCTCGTCGTGTCTATCTTATTCGTCCTAAACAAGACTATTTTAAAATTCAAAGAGAAGAGGTGTTCAATATCTGTCCAATGGAGATGAGGAATTAAAAATTAAAGAGAAATTATTTTTCTCATCTCTTAATTCATAATTTATAATTTCTCTTCCAACGGTTTTAATTTAGTATCTATTTTACGGAGTAATCGCTCAACCTTATAATCCAGAGTCTTTTTCATTTTAAATAATTCATCAGCGATATGAATAGACGCTAAAATAGCTATCTTTCCTGTAGAGACAGTATCGGTATGTTTGGTAATATCGCACATTTTAGAATCTACAAATTTAGCTAACTCAATAGTATACTCAGGATTTTCATCACTTTTAATGGTGTAGGTAGTCCCAAAGATTTCTACTTCTACCCGTTGTTGATTCATAGACGCCTCTCCTCTCAGAGGTGATTGGTAATCGGTATCCTAACATTACCTGATTACCAATCACCAATTACTATCTTAATACCTTCTCCGTAGCCTCAAGGATACTATTTATTTTCGTCTTTAATTGTCTTTGTTCATCCTTTAAGGTTTGATTTTCAGATTTAACGGCTTCAAAATCATCATAAGGAAAGCTGGCCACCTGCTCCTGCAACTGCTGGTTTTCTTTAGTCAATCGTTCTATCTCATCTAATAATTTATTCACCCGTTCTTCCAATCGAGTTAAATAATCTATAGTCATTTTTACTCCACCTCCTTCTTCTTAAAGAATGCCCCTGGATAAAGATAAGCATTGATTTTATTGAATTCCCCCAACAGGAATCCTTCCCTTTGTCTACTTTGCGTCTTGACAAGAGGCTTATGAAGAAGCTAACAAACTATTAACCTTAATCGTAAGCTTTGATTTTCGTCTGGCGGCGCAATTCTTGTGAATAACACCTTTGGTTACGGCTTTATCTAATCCTTTAATAGCTGTTTTTAAAGATTCCTTTGCCCCGTCTATATCCTTTTTCTCAATCATTTCAATTACTTTTTTGCTGTAAGTTTTTACACTGGATTTAACACTTACATTTCGTAATCTTCGTTTCTCACTCTGCCTTGCTCGTTTCAGAACTGATTTATGTATTGGCATTTTTTCACCTGCCCTCCTTTAAAATAGTCTTAACAACCAGGTTTTAAACCTGGTACAGGTTTAAAACCTGGTATCTGTTTTTAATAATATACCATATTATTTTTTAAATGTCAAACTAATTTTTGAGGGGCTTCAATTCAGACATTAGACATCAGACTTTTCGGCTCTTGCGGCTTTTTTGTGGAAATGAATGATTGTAAAAACCAAAAATAATTCAATGTCCAATGTCCAATTAGCCATTAGCATTTTAAAATTATTTCTTTCATTGATGATTACTACTGCACATTTTTCTTCTCTAAAACTAATGTCTGATGTCTATGGTCTAATGTCTGACTTGAAGTTGAGGAGGTATGATTATACCTCTCTCTTCCTGCCATTTTTATATCTCCTTTTGCCTGATTTTAGCATCGATAACTTTTATTTCTATATGGCAATTTTTATTGCCATGCTGGATTTTGCCCACATTTTTGCGAAAAAACATTGACAGAATAAGATAATTATGGTAAACTTCTAAAAGAGGAGGGGAGGAAATGCTCAAAAAGTATCTTTTATTTTTTAGCGTTATTTTATGTCAAATTTCAGGTTGTGCTACCGTTCAAACAGGGTTAGACCGACAGGAAAGTATTTTCATTACCACACCTCAGGAGATAGCTATTGGCGAGGAAGTAATACAGCAAATAGAGAAGGAAAATAAGATTTTAAATAATCCTGTTCTAACGGCGTATGTCAACAAGGTTGGTCAGAAATTAGCTGATGTATGTTTTCGTAAAGACATAGAGTATCATTTTAAGATAATAGATTCAGAGATGATTAATGCCTTTGCCCTGCCGGGTGGATTTATCTATATTTATGGAGGGGCATTAGCCGCTATGGATAATGAGGCACAATTAGCCGCCGTGCTTGCCCACGAAATAGGACATGTAGCCGCAAGACATGCGGTTAAACAGCTTCAAAAGGCACAAATCTATGGCGCCTTATCCAGCATTCTTTTAAAGGATGAGAAAAAGACTATTGCCGAGCTTTCAAATATAGCGGCTAATCTTGTTTTTTTAGGATATAGTCGGGAGGCGGAGTTTGAGGCAGATGAGTTAGGCATTCATTTTACCACCCAGGCAGGATATGACCCAAGAGGGATGTTAGAATTCTTTGAGAAATTAAAACAAAAGGAAAAAAGGGAACCGGGTAAATTAGAGCTCCTTATGAGAACCCATCCATATACCTCGGATAGAATAAGTAAGGTGGAATCTCGAATTACCGTTATTGAAAAACAAGGCTTAATCCGTAATGAGGCAGAATTTAAAAGGATGATAACACCATTGGAAGGAAAATATTAGGGGTAATCGGTAATCAGGTAACTAACCAACAGATATTTACTGATAACCTAATTACCGATTACCATTTATCCGATTACCGATTACCATTCAAGAGGAGGTAAAACTATGGTAGAATTTTTAGAGGTGCTTTTGCTTGTTCTTATGTTTACGACGATATTGGTCTGGGCGGTTTTGATTACATTTCTCTGGTGGGAATTGATCCAACTTAAAAAGATACGACAGGAAATGGAGGAGTTACCAACGAGACTATCTGAGGCATTAAAAGTTATGGAGGGTGCCGGGGGGTTCTCTGATAATCTTAAAGATGAGATTGTCCCAATGATAATGGGTGCAAGTAGTGATTTAAAGATAGCCGCGGATGATACGCGGACTTCTATTGATACTATATTAAAAGCATTAAAAGAACCCCCTGCCTGGCTTAATCAATTAGTCTCGGCGATTGATTTAAGACTTGAGGCAAGAATTAACAAGGTCGAGAAGGTTATTATGGAGTTAAAGGGGTAAGGTAAGCATTCAGACGTCAGCCATCAGCTAAGAGGGACAATGGGTAAACCTTGAATGTGGAATGCAAGCCAAATCTGCTTTCCACATGTCAAGGTTTACCCCCAATGCTCTTTCATTACTACCGAAGAGGGATTGAAAAAAAACAGGCAAGATAGCGGTGATACGGTAGTTCGGAGTTAATTCTTTAGAATTTTATCAGTATAAAAGGCTAAAGCCTAAACTCCAAAGGAGATAAGAAGTTTT
>SBAY01000385.1 GCA_005239945.1 Nitrospira sp. | reverse complement strand
TATAAGTCTTTGTGAACTTTGTGAAGATTCTTTGTGTCCTTTGTGGTTAAAGATACTGCGATAGAATAGATGGCTATAGTGCTTAAGTCAGTGCCATTCTGATTAGTGCTCGGTAATCAGGTGAAAAAAATACCAACAACCTGATTACCGGTTACCAAATTATGAGAAAATTACTCTTTCTTTCGTTACTATTCTTTTTTGTATGTGGAGCCGGCACTAAGGAAAATCAATATAATTTAACTGTCCATGAGTCCGACAATCTTGATTCGATGCGCAATGCTTACGGCCAGGTCAGAAATCAATCCAGCGATAGCCGGTACTGCCTCTACGGTAACAGTAGTTATCCCTGCTGTTTTAGACCACATCAGGGTCAATCCGGCAACTACGACTATAGAGGTTAGTAAAACAAAGGAATTCTTAGCTACTGGTTATGACAAAACCCTATCCTTTAAAGATTGTAAAATAATTTTTAGGCAGGCTATTTTACCGGATGGTTAACTCCCGATAAATTCTGTAAACTCTCGTCGCCTCAAGCCAGTAAGGTCAAGAGTCCTATTTGTTGGGTCAAGTTTTATATCCCACTCCTCCATACATAATACTCCGATGAGTACATCCAGTCGCCCTTCCTCTATCACTCCAATTTCATCTATTGGATAGGCATTAAAGGCAAATCCAAGTCCTTCGATTGTAGCTACTATATCACACCGTTGCGTAAGGGTTAGCTCCTGCCCCCCAAGTGCCACATGAATTGGTGGAACTTTATGAGTAACCTCCGGCCGAAATTCAGACCGAATATACGACCTTATAGAACCTGTATCAAACAATGCCTTAAGATTTTTACCATCTACTTCGATTTCATGAACAATCCTTCCCATGGCAATTCCTCCTTTTCACCGCAGAGGACACAGAAAACGCAGAGAAGGATGTTTATTTTGTCAGGGCATTAAGTCTTTCTTTTTCATTCATCTCTGCGACCTCTGTGCTCTCTGCGGTAAGTAGTTACCTTTATTTTATTACACCTATCTTACCTGTTTTGGTTTCACCGGTAGTGGTATCCTGAATCAGGTAGATGTAAATCCCGCTGGCAACCCTTTGGTTATCCTCATTAGTTATATTCCAATCAACATCCGCTATTTGGTTTTTAAATTCCCACTTTTTCACTAATTCACCCGCGATATTAAATATCTTAATCACGCCACTTCTTCCTTGTAATCCCTTGAAGAACATTTTAGGATCAGTCGGGGGACGGACAGGATTGGGATAGACAATCACCTTGTCCAAAGGCGATTTCCGGATGACCAGGACAAAAATAACGGCACTATCTATCTTCAGAGCCATTGCCTTTTTCGCACCCTTATAGGCAATCTCCACTACTTTGATCTGGGTCATTTGAGGGGAGTCTTTTGCCTCATAACCAGCAGGTGGGATAACTTTAACGGCATAGGTCCCGGCTGGCAATCCGGCAATTAGATAAGAGCCATCAGCTAAGGTAGTCGCACTTCCTTTAAAGGTAGTGGTTCCATTCTCGAATTTTAAATACACCTCAATCAATATATTGGCTAATCTATTGCCAAATTCATCTTTGACCTCACCGTAAATATCTCCTCCCTTGACTGTAAATCTATTGCTTTCACCTATTTTCCCATCGATATTACGGGTAACAAGGGTAACACTCCCACAGGCTTTAGATATAGTTACTTGGTGATTACTCAAAATACCCTTTTCAAAATTCACCTGGCCATAATCCACTGTCCCTGTTGTATCAACGAATGTATTGGAAGTGCCATTATAATTTGTTACCGTGTTCCCATCTGCATCCTTTGCCGTTACGGTAATTCCAAAAGGTACCTCCACTACCTGGTCATCAACAGGCTCAAAGACAAAATGGTGTAACTTACCCGGTAAGACCATAATTATCCCGGTTGCATCCAAGAAAGAGCCTTCGGCAATAATTGAGCCGGTGCCTACGGTCGTTAAATCCAAGAGCACACTGGTAGCTGTATCTGTAGATAGGTTACCAATATGACCGATCAGTCTCCAATGGACCTCGGTTAAACTAATTCCATTTCCTTCTGCATCAAAAATCTTAGCCAGAAGTTCCAATTTATCATCCGCAGTTAGGGTCATATTATCCACAGGTAGCTCATCTTTACCAACTATCTCCATACTTGCCGGTTTCCCAACCAGGACGGTAATTAATCCGCTATAAGCTATATGATTTGCGGTATCAACAATTTTTACGGCTCCGGTACCCCGCTTAACAGGATCAAATATAGTCATTGTTCCCCTGGTAAGGGATAGATTTCCAATTTCGCCTATTAAATCCCATTGGACATCTACCGGACCAGTAGGATTTGTCGCTTTGTCATAACCTCTGGCATACAAACAATAAGCATCTTCATCCGCAGTTACTATCAACTCACGAATTTCCTTACCTTCGACATCCTCTATCTTCAAGGCAACCGTAATCCCAGGGGTGACGGTAATTGTTCCACTCATATCCAGATGCCCTTTACCATCATCGAGCATTATTATCCCTTCCCCTGTTTTGCCAGGCATAAAGATAACCGATGTCCCGGTAGTCGTAGATAGCACACCTATATCCCCTGTTAAACTCCAATTAACAGTTTCTTCTCCCCTTAAATTGTTGTCCGCATCATAACCCCTCGCATAAAATACGACACTCATATCCGGAGTGACAGTAAGGGTTCCTATCGCTAATCCAGGTGTTTCTCCTTCCATTTGTAACGAGGCTAATTCCCCGACACCTATCTTGAGCATTGCCGTAGTCGTATGTCCCTGCTGGTCGTAAGCGATTAATGTTGCTGTGCCTACTTTAGTCAAATCAAGGGAAATCCCTTTATCCTTCTGTCTGGTAATATTACCTACCAGGTTATCTAATTGCCATGTTACTTCAATATCCCTGATTGGATTATTCTGAGCATCATAGGCTTTTGCCGATAAATTAAGGGTATTATCCGTGGTAAAAGTCCCATCTTTGAAAGCCTTTCCTTCTAACCATAATTCTATATGGTCAATAGGAACAGGGATAGCGGCATCATTGAGAAAGAGTTTTGTAACCGGGGTTTTATCGGCTAATGCGCCGGCTAAAAGCAGGTCTGAATCCCCATCTTTATCATAATCACAAAGCGATACACAACAAAAGTTTACCCCGGGTAATTCTTGTGCGGTATCCTCAACCAATATTCCGTTATCATTGCAATATACCTTAGTTATTACCCTGTCATTATTTTGTCCAGAAACAATTAAATCTACATCCCCATCCAAGTCATAGTCACCCCAGACAGCAGATGAATGGAAAACAGCATCAATCTTTTGCTCCTTATCTTCAACCAAAGTCCCATCTACATTTTTATAGACTCTAATCACCCCACCTTCAGGTGTCCAACCGGTAATAAGCAAGTCTAATTTCCCATCCCCGGTATAATCTCCCCAGGCAACCGCTCCATAATAGATACTAATTAAACTTTGTTTTGTCTCCTCCAGATCTCCCTTTTCATTCTTTTTGAATACCTTGGTATATGGTTGCCAATTAGAATCATGTCCTGCATGGACACAGGTATCTTGTTTTCCATCCTTATCCGCATCTGCCCAGTCAATTGAGCCATATCTTATTTCAGGATGTTGAGTAGGGTCTTCTGTGAGCGTTCCCTGGACATTTGTATAGATTTTAGCGGTAGGTTGAACAGAGGAGTTATAGCCGGCTAAACTTAAATCCAAATCCCCATCTGAGTCATAGTCAGTCCAGCCGATTTTTCCATAAGAGATAGCAACTATCTGTTGTTTTGTATCCTCTGTTAATATTCCGTTATCGTTTCGATAGATAATAGTTTGTGGGCCATCTAACTTACGTCCGCAGACAGCAAGGTCCACATCACCATCTTTATCATAATCACCCCAGGAAAAAGAGGCCTGACTCAAACCAATCAATTTCTGTCCTGAATCAATGAATTTCGCCGCATCAGCCAATGATGTCCAGAACACTAAAAAAACAACCACCGCACCTTTTAAAAAGTAATACTTACCTAAACTAGGTAATAATTTTTTTGACATGATTTTCTCTCCCCCCCTTATTTTTAATTTTAATATACCATATTTTTTTTATACTGTCAAGGGGAATTTTAATGTTTTAGGTAATGTCTCGGTTACCGGTTGGTAAGCCATCAGTTATCAGATTACAATTTTGGATTTTCGATTTTGGATTGAGGAATCTTAATATCCTTAATCCAAAATCGAAAATCCAAAATCCAAAATTTCATTTGGTATTAACTGATAACT
>SBAY01000044.1 GCA_005239945.1 Nitrospira sp. | reverse complement strand
TGGTTTTGATTAATTTTTCTATCCTTCTTTTTCCTAACCCCGCTCTAAATATTAAGAACAAAGCTACCAATAGACAAATTCCTATTATAAGGCATATAGTAAAAACTAATATCTTTTTCCAGGACAATTCCCAATTTAAGTCTTTATCAAGTTTCTTGAAATGGTTTTTAATTTTCTTTTCAGATGCATTATTTCTTATATCTTGCCAGATATGGAATAAACGATCATTCATCTCTTTTTCAATGTATCCCCATTCTGGAATACTGGGATAAGATCTTCCACATTCTAATCCTTTTTGAAAAGCGATGTAATTACTATTTCTTCTAATAAGCTCCTGCATCGCTTCTTTATTAGCAGGAAATACTCCAGCATTAACAGCATAGTCAACTTGTACCGGAGTACTTGTTAAATATTTTACGAACCTTAATGCCTGTTTAAAATTCCCTCTTTTGTAGCAGATATTTGATATAACAAGATTACCTCCACCAACAAAAGTAGTAGATGTTGTTGTTTTAGGAGGTAGAGTCATTCCAATCCTTTCGCTCCAATTCTCTATTTCTCTTTCCAGCTCTTTAACAAACCAGGGGCCGGTAATAATCATTCCGTATTCCCTTTTTTTGAATCTTTCTTCCGCCTCATTCGAATCAACAGAAAGAAGATGTAACACTCCACAATCTGATAGTTTTTGAAGAAACTTTACTGCATTTAAAGTCTCTGTACTATTGAAAGTAGCCTTTATCGGTTGGAACAAGGAAGATTTAATTTCAACAAACTCCGTCTGGAATAGCCATGCCCAAATCATAAAATTGTGCAACAAATTCCAATCCTCACCAATTGGGATTACAAAAGAATATTTCATGCCAGGTATTTCTTGATTCTTTATTCTATTTTGGATTCCTTTACAAATTTTCTTAAACATAGTTGTATCCCACTCTTCCAGAGTATCATCGCTTTCCATAATATCTCGCCAATAATACACTCCTCTGACATCAATGTGCCAGGGAAAAGCATAGATTTTATCAGAATGATGCATTTTGCAACTTTTTAGAGCAGAATCATAAAATTGCTTTTCATCCACCTCCCCAGTAAGTTCAACCAAAGCATCTTTTTTAATAAAATCAGCTACCCATGTTGACCCTAACTGGACAATATCAGGGGCATCATCAGAATTTATCGCATCTTTAATCTTATCAAGAACATTACTCCAACTAAGAAACTTTATCTTGATTTGCACATCAGGATTTCTTTCTATATAATCTCGTATATCTTGTAATATCTCTGTTTGAGCAAGTATTCCTTTAGCAAAATTCTCATCTCCAAGTAATTCATCTCTATTATTAATAACATTAGGGTTATTATCCCAAAAATTTATTATTTCTCTTCTTGTTGAAACTTCTCTTAGCCAGAGAGGCTCATTAGGCATAAGCCATAAGGTTAAAGATTTTTCTTCAGCAAAGGCTGTTAAGACAGACAGGAATACCATGATTAAAAGTAATGATAGGTTTATTGCCCACTTCAATCTCATTAAATTTCTCCTTTAGTCCTTACCCCGTGATTTTTTTACACAAAAAGCAAGAAAATTAATCACAAAAGCACGAAGGGACGAAAACACGAAACATTTTGGCATATTTCATACCAACAATGGAAATGTTGTACACTTTCAGCCAATATTTTTTCACCTTTCGTGCTTTTTTAATTTCGTGTTTTCGTGATTAAATTCTGCAAACCCCATTTAGTTCTGGTAAAACTTGATATTTCTTCTTCCAATACTCAAATCCTCTTTTAGCGGCAAACCAATCAAAAAAATCAGTATCATCATCTAACTTTCCATCTTCAAACCCCGCTATGAATACATCAGAGTTAAAACCATACTTGTTTTCAAATTGAAGACACATCTTTTGGAACTGTTCTTATCTATATTTGGCTAAAGAGGCTCCATTCTTTAACGTATCTATGACTGTGGATTCAATCTCTTTTTGAGGATACGCTATCCTTGAATTAAGAACAATACTCATTATATTCCTCCTGGTGTTCTTATCACTGTAGGACACAATAGGCAATGTCAAAAGACTTTTTATAAGATGAATGCTCTCACATTAATGATGATGGGAATTTTGATTTCTGGAGGTGATGAGAAGGATAACCTGAAGTATCCTTTTCGGTGATGAACATATTCTTTTGAACACCACTTTTACCCCAAAAAAAGTATTTCAGCCCTCAAATCTCCTTCTGGGGAATATTATATTCGAGTGATTACTTTTTGTCAAGCAAAACTTTTACCACGAATTTAACGAATTATACGAATGAACACTAATTAAATAATTAAGAACTTAACTTGCAGGATTCAGACTATCTGATAATCTGAGGCATTACTAAAAATGTAATGTGTCAGTGAATTGGGGAGAAATTGTTTAGCGGAAGGTGTATTCTGTTTTAGCGGAGTGAACTTCACACACCCCTAACCCCTCTTATTAGCTTATCCTTACTCACATTTTTTTCCTGTTAAATTCTATTCAGGGCTAAAGCCCAATTGAGGTGGTTTTCCTCGCTCCTCCGCACTAAAGAGCGGAGTTATTATTTCTCTCCTGCTCTAAAAAACAAAGTTAATTCTACCTCTCCCTAATAACTCCGCCATTTATGGCGGAGGGACGCACAACAAAGGAAACATAGGCTTTAGCCTTGACTCTTCCTCTTCCTCCCTTTTCTGCTTTTATCCAAAAAGCTTCCACTTGTGTGTAACGATAAGCTTATTAGAGGGGAATACAGAAAATCCCCTCTTGAGAGGGGGGGTAGGGGGTGTGTCATCCTCTTGAAAGGTGGTAAGGGTGTGTATCTTTCCTATAGAAATTCCCCCCAATTCACTGACCGATTACCTAAAAATAAAAATTTTCCTTGACTTTTAAACCTAAATATAGTAATCTTATATAAGCTGAAAAATCGGGTAGGTAGAGGAAGTCCTTGTGAGATTCAAAACACTGTCCCGCAACGGTAATAGTAAGCAAGGAATAGGGAGAATGAAAATGAACAGGCTTTTGAAAATAATCGTAGGATTGGTATTAATAATAACCTCTGCACAATTTGCATCGGCAGATTTGACTAAAAATGATATCGAAGAAATACGAGCTATTGTTCGGGAAGAGGTATCAAGGGAGGTAGGTGCTTTAAGAAATGAGATGAATGCTAAAATTGATGGCTTGAAGGATGAGATGAATGCACGATTTGAAGAGGTAGATACACGATTTAAAGAGGTAGATACACGATTTAAAGAGGTAGATACACGATTTAAAGAGATAGATAAACGTTTTGAAGGTATATATAACCTATTCCATTGGCTATATATTCTCTTATCCGGTATTATTGCCCTAATTGGTATCATGGTTAGTTCAGTGCTTTGGTTGGCAAAGCAAGATAGACCTGTAACCATAAAACACTATAAAGAGATAAAAGAGCGCGAAAGTTATTTAGAGAAGGAATTGCAGAAATTAAGAAAAGATTTAGGCGAGCATTTAGTTGTTGCCCATAGCGTATAAAAATTAAAAATCGGGTAGGTAAAGGAAGTCCTTGTGAGATTCAAGGCACTGTCCCGCAACGGTAATGGGAAGTCTAAAACCTTGTAAAGGTTTAAAACCTTGTAAAGGTTTAAAACCTTGTAGAGGTTTAAAACCTTGTAGAGGTTTAAAACCTCATAGAAGTTTAAAACTTCGTAAAGGAAAACTCCATAAGTCCGGTCTATTACCTGCTTGGATAAGTACCTTCGTGGATAAGGGAAGAAAAGGGAAATGAAT
>SBAY01000370.1 GCA_005239945.1 Nitrospira sp. | reverse complement strand
TCGACTGTTACATCTGCTGGACATGTTATTACTGGTGGTGTTGTGTCAACTACGGTAACTGTCATCGAACAATTTGCACTGTTTCCAGAATCATCTGTTGCAGTGAAGGTAACAGTTGTATTACCGAGTGGATAAATTGCTAATTCATTACTTGTAATCGTTGGGTTAGCATCACATATATCACTGGCTGTCGCTGTTAGTGGAACTACGGTCCCTGCTGCACTTTCTTGCTCGACTGTTACATCTGCTGGACATGTTATTACTGGTGGTGTTGTATCAACTACGGTAATATACACGGTGTCGTTATCATAGTACTGCCCATCGGAGACTGTCAATATTACAGGTGACCATCCCAATGGAAGGGTTACAGTTGGACTAACACCCGTTGCCATTCCACCTCCCCATGTCCATGTGTAGGTCAATGGATCACCATCAGGATCATAAGACCCGGCACCATTAAGCGTTACGGATGCTCCTTGATAGTAGGTTTGTTCCACTCTCTGATCATGACCTGCATCTGCTACTGGGGGTTGGTTAGCACATGTAACCGTAGTCTCATTCACAGTGGTTGGAGGCGTTTGATCACTATCGATGGTGACAGAATTGATGATGTTGGTTGCTGGTGGAGTGTCTGATTTTACCTGTACTACCAGTGTTACAGAACTTGATGCTCCGCTTATAACCGTTCCAATATTCCAGGTAACTTTGTGGGTAATAGAATCATACGATCCACCACCTGAAGCCGATACAAATGTCGTTTCGGCTGCGAGTGTATCGATGAGTGTCACACCGCTTACCTCATAAGGATTTCCGTTACTATAGGAAATTGTGTAGGTGATGTTATCTCCCGGGATTACACACGCATCCACTGGAAGCCCATCGCTCTTATCTAAATTGAGTGGGTTGTATGAAACCTCCTTGCCCGGAACACATATCCCTGTGGGGTTTCCAATATCGCCGGTTTTATCGAGTTGGTTAAGCGATTTGTCAAAGACCTGTATATCGTCTCCGCTGTAACTAGTAGTAATATAGACCAGCCCCGTAGCTGGGTCCACCGCTGCTCCTATTACACCAATTCTAGACCCCAGATGTTTGGTTTTTTCTGTGCCGTCTGATAGCTTATACTGGCTTAAATAGTTGTGTGCAGTTCCCCATCCATCTCCCGAGTAAACAAAGCCATTGGTGACATCCACAGCGATGCCGACGGCACTATTACTTACCACAAAACTTCCAGCCAAGGTAGTGAAATCAGAAGTTTGGTAATAGCGAATGGTCTTTGTGCGGCTGGTCACATAGAGGAGATCCTTAACCTCATCCAGAGCGAGACCATAAGCCCCACCAATATAGTTATTCACAAGACCCGGCAGATCATATTGCTTCTTTAAGGTGAGTTTCTTGGTACTTGCATTCCAGTCGTAAACATACAAATTGTCTGTATAGCGATCCACTGTGTAGATAAGCGACTTATTGGGATCCACTACAATACCGGCTAGGTTCGTTGCACCTGGAGCTATTGTCGTGCCCAAATTTGACATCGTTGTCGCATCCAAAAGCTGAATGGTATTCGACATCTCATAAGTTACGAAAAGTGTTTTCGAATCTGTGTCAATGTCTAAACCTACACCACCCCAACCAAAATAGGGCACATTATAAGTTGCCTGATAAACCACTTTGTTGCCCTGGATATCATATGCCTGTATCGGAGTAGGATTTTGATTGATGTTCGCAATGACATAGAGTGATTTTGCAGAAGCAGTTCCCACCATAGCAATGGCAAGGGCTAACGAAACTACTGCAAAAATCCTTATCGTCGATACTATTGATTTTCTTACATTCTTATCCCTTTTCATTTCTTTTCATCTCCTTATTATTTAAATTATAGATTTTTTTCTTATCTTAAAAAGTAACTTTTCCTATTTCTAAAAGTTCTTATCAGAAATAGATCGACCTTCGCTACTATTTTTTTAAGATATTTAGAAGTAGCTTTTCCTATCCTGCCTTTTTTGTTTAACAAGATAGATCGACCTTCACTACTATTGAAAGATTTAGATGTAGCTTTTCCTATCTTATCATAAGATAGATCGACCTTCGCTACCTTAAAAGTACTCCTCCCTCTCAATTGTTTTTCCCTTATTATATCGATTCATCCACTGGTAACCGCTCAGTGAACGGGGGAAAGATTCAGTTTAGACCCTATCCGAAAAACTACCGGATGCTTCAACGAGTTTAAGGAAAAAGACCCGAACAAGTTCGGGCTTCCAATTTTTCGGAGTTTTTTAAAGAGATTTTCGGAAAAATGGGAATTTCTCTCACCGTTAACTGAGCGATTACATCCACTGTACAGCAATTCTCATTTTGAAATAACTCCGCCATTTATGGCGGAGTTGCCGGCAGACAACTAATCCGGCTTTAGCCATGATTTTTCTTTCTGCCGAATATTGATTCTTCAGGGCTAAAGCCCAGATTGAAGGTAGTTCTTCCTCCTCCTCCGCTCTAAAGAGCGGAGTTAATAATTTTTATAACTGAACTTTTGCGTTTTTCTCTCAAGCATTGATTTTGCTTAAGATTATCTCTTCTCTGCCGATATATTTATCGGGAGGGAAGAAAAAATGCCT
>SBAY01000314.1 GCA_005239945.1 Nitrospira sp. | reverse complement strand
GGAAAGCCGTGTGCGGGAAAACCGCACGCACGGTTTGATGAGGGGGGCAGATGAAACGAATGATAGTTCAGGGATTCTGCCTCTACTCTACTGGTGAAATTATTCCTTACACCAAAAAAGGTTAAAAAAAACAGGAGGGTAAATTAATGATTTAAACAACACAAATACTGGGAAGTATTGAGCATATTACAGAAGGATGAGCACAGGTAAAAAAGGCTTTATTATCTATGGAAATAAGTGAAGTGGAAAAGTCGAAGATGGCCTGGGAGAGAATAAAAAAGGCATCTTGTGGTGTAGCGTGGGATGAGATGAGTGCAGTAAAGGAAATCAGACAACAGAGGGGAAAACAATGAAAAAACTTTTAACAATCGACAGATCTATTTTGATATCTGCAGACGAGAAAACAAAAGGTAGAGATATGGTAGAGATATGGAAAAATTAGAATTAAAATATAAAGATATAGTAAAACAAATAATTAATAAATACAAACCAGAAAAGATAATAATTTTTGGTAGTGTTGTAAAAGGTGAATTTACCCAGGATAGTGATATTGACTTTCTTGTTATAAAAAGTGGAGTCCCTCAATATGGTGTAGAAAGAATAAGAGAGATAAGTAGATTAATCCAAAGAGATACTGCGTGTGATTTTTTAGTATATAAGCCAGAAGAGATTGAGGAAAGGGTAAAATTAGGCGACCCATTTATTAAAAATATTCTTAAAGAAGGTAAAATAGTTTATGGTTGATGTTAAGATAATTAAAGAATGGCTTGATAAAGCAGAAGAAGATTATTTATTTGCTATGAGTAATCTAACGGAGAAAAATAACTTTTATGCCTATATTTGTTTTCATTTTCATCAATCAGCAGAAAAATACTTAAAGGCATATATTATTGCTAATGAATTAGAATTTAAAAGGATTCATGATTTAATAGAACTTCTAAGAATTTGTAATGAAAAAGATAGTGATTTTTCTATATTGAAAGAAGAGTGTGAATTTCTTAATCCATTCTATATCGATACACGATATCCAGTTCACTGGGGCATAAATTATGATGAGGATATTACAATTAAAGCAAAAGAAAAAGTAGAAAATATAAAAGGATTTATAAAGGAAAAGGTAAGGGATTGGTTATAATGAGAGTATTAGAAACTAAAATTTTAAATTATAAAAAATTATTTGCAGCTCTGTTAGTTAGTGTTATTTTACTGCCTTTGTGTAGTTCGCCTGCTTTTGCTATCTTAGAATTAAAGTATTTGACTGGTCCGACCGCTGCCAATACAAAAGTATGGTATGATTCTAATCAGTGGGATCCTCCTGATAGAAAAGGACCATGTCGGTTTTATATAGGAGTAGCTATATTCAATAATAATAATGCTACTGCAACTAATGTATCTGCTACCTTACATGTTACTAATTGTGGGACATGGCAACCAGGGGCATATGATACTGGTGGAACATGGACTTATGGTTATGGGGAAGATGTTGTAAATGGGAAGATTACCAGAAATTTCTATACTCCTTGGGGACCCTATAGTACTGATACTGTTTTTTTCTCAATTAACTATCCTTTGGGGGTAAGTGGAAATGCTCGTACTTTTACCGTTACTTCGGAGATATTAGTGAATGGTGCTACTCAAACTGTTACTTATTCAGGAACACTCGAGGTTGCAAATTTAGGTGAGAATGCTGTTGGTGGGCCTGCTTCTGGAGTAGTTACAGGAATTGTTGGTGGAATAACAGAATTGGTAGTTGTTTATGAATGTGGTAACTTGGGTAGTTATGCTTATATCCAGCCTACTGGTGATAGAGGTGCTTCAGCTATTGGCTCAATAACATTTGATTCTTCAATACATCGATTAATAAGTGTATGGGGCACCTGGACTACAGGTGGGGGTGGAAAGGGAACTTTTACAGATAAGTTGTATTTGGTTGTACCAGATGATCTTTCTGGAGGTGTTAGTACATACATAACTGCACATTATAAATTCCTTTGCATAGGCTCAGGTAAAAATTATGTAACTCCATATAGAGTCTCTGAAGATGGGTATAACAGCACATATAACGACCCTGACCCAGGTGAAGGATATATAGATATGGTTGGTACTCTTACTCTAACTTTGACAAAATCGGTAAATTTTGGCACCATCACCCCAACAGGGACACTTACCTATACCATTGTTTATGCCAATACCTCGGGCACATATACAGCCAATTATGTTAGTATCACTGATGTTATCCCTGGTAGTACTACCTATGTACCTAATAGTGCCTCTGGCAATGGTACTTATAGTGCGGCTACTAATAAAATTGTCTGGGATATAGGGACAGTTGGCACAAATACTCAAGGCACGGTAACTTTTCAAGTAGTGGTCAATAATGTTCCCGCAGGAACAATTACCAATATTGCTGAGTTATATATTGCCGATAATGCCAGCTCGACACTTGCAGCGAGTGTGACGACTACAGTTTATAATGTGGACCCGACTATTAAGGTTGTTGCTCCAAATGGTGGTGAGTATTGGGATGGGACAAAGACTATTACCTGGACATACCTTGATGATAATGGGACGACAACAATTGGCTATATCATTGAATATAGCACCGTAGGCACGACATGGTTGACAGTTACGACGGGCACGGTTGCCGGCACTGCTCAAGTTGGGACTTCAAGTTATGCCTGGAATACGACTCTTATTCCTGATGGCACTTATACCATTCGTGTTGTTGGAACTGATACATATACAGGTGGTTTTGGCCCAGCACCAGGCAGAGGGACGGATACCTCTGATTCTTATTTTACCATCGACCATACCTCTCCCCAAGCAACCATTACCTCGCCGACTGCGAGTAATCCTGCAACAAAGACAGCAGGGCAGACGGTGAATGTAACCTTTACCTATACAGAATTAAGTCCAGGAACTTATACTATTAGAATTTTTGATGGTGTTACTACCATCGGAAGTAAAACAGTAACTTCAGGATTAGTTGGTGGGACAAATATTCCGATTAGTTCGGATGTTACACTTTCTATGACTGCTCAAAGTGAGTCATATACTGTTGAGGTGGTGATGATTGATAAAGTAGGTAAATCCGGGACAGATACTGAAGTAGGTGCTGTCCAGATTAGAAATCCAAAGATAGAAGCTACCAGTACTGCTCCGAGTAAATTAGTTGATGGTAATGAGGATGACTTTTTAAAGATAAAGATTTTAAACAATGCTGATTCTACTATTGAATGGGGTAAGGTGGATATTAAATTCACTACCAATGGAACTACACCTATTACTGGAGCCGAGGCAGGTAATATATTTGAGACTCTATATGTTTGTTTAGATGGTAATGGTAATGGGGTATATGATAGTTTGCTGAGTGATGTTTCTCAAACCTCTACGACTACCTTTTCTTCGATGGGCACATCCGGAATTCTTTCTATAACCTTTGCTGATGGAGTTGAGGGGCTTCAGGTAACTTCAGGTGGTTCAAAAACCTATTTTATAGTCCTTGCCTTAAAATCAAATGCCAGTGCTCAAGGAACCAAAACATTTATGGCAACTATTGATGAAAATGGGACATCAGGGGCATCTACTCAATTAGAATTCAGGGTAGATACTTTGGAAAATGTCCCCCTTCCACTTGAACAGGAAGGAACTGATGAGGTAACTTCCTCTGCCTGTAGTGCTATTCCAATAGACCCAACGGTAAAGGTATCTGATACGGTTTCTTCTACTACCTTAAAAGATGGCTCACCAAAGGATGATTTATTAAAGATAGATGTAAAACATAATGATACAAATGCCGTAGCTAATATAGAATTTGCCAACCTGACTATCAAATTTACCTCAGATGGCAATCCCATTACAGGGACGACTACCCCACAAAAATTATTTAAAAATATATTTATTTATCGTGATAGTGAAGGTTCTGGTGCTAATAGTTATGGTAGTGAGGATATTTGTCTTGGGACAGTAACCCAGGGTAGTATTACTTTGAGTGCCGCAGGAATGATAACTATGACCTTGCCTGACCCGAGCACAAGAACCTTAACATCTTATAATGCCACTTCGACTTACTTCTTAGTCGTAGAATTAACTGAATATGCCAGTGGTGATGGCACTCGGACATTTAGGGCAGAAGTAAATGCCTCAGCTGGTGATGTGGTAATAGAGGATGAGACAACTGATATTCGGCTTGACTTAAAATCTGATTCATCTGGTTTAGTTCAATCTACTCAAGTTAAGGCCATTCCCAACGACCCCCAGGTGCAAGGCACTAATACTGCCCCAGCTAAGATGGCAGATGGCAGTGATGATGATATTTTAAAGGTCGTAGTTACTCATACCGGGACATCAAGTTCGGGCAATATCGGATTTGGCACAGTAACCTTTAAATTCACTAAGGATGGCACTAATACCTTATCCAATACAGATGCAACTAATTTATTTGAGTATTTTTATGTCTATCGTGATACAGGGGATAATTCTTATAATTCTGTTTCAGATACAAGGGTAGGGACATGGACTCCAAACCTTACCAGCGGAGAGCAGACCTTTGTCTTCGATACTGCTGATGATAATGTCAAGATAGCAGGTGGGTCTGTTACTACCTATTTCCTGGTTATCAAATTAGGAACTACAGCCAGTGGTTATGGGACGGATACATTTGCCGGGGCATTAGTTAGTGGCAGTTGCTTCGATTTTCGGGATAAATTTGCCCTGACAACGACATTTAGTCCTGGCACTTCTACGGTAGTAAATATAATATCCGTCAGTCCAGAGGTCGAGATAACGAATATTGCTCCTTTGACAATTAAAGAAAATGGTTCGGGAACACTTTTGAAAATAAAATTAATCCATCATGGTAGTGTGGGTGCAGAGAATATTATCTTTGGCAGTATTACCATCAGATTTGGCAGTCAAACCAATATTTATTTTACCACTTCGCAGGCCCAGTCGCTGTTTAAAAAGGTATATATCTATTTCGATGTCAATAAAGATGGGACTTATACACAAGGAACAGATAATATTTGTATTGGCAGTCTGACACAGGCAAATTTAACCGGCACGATTACCGTTGACCTTGAGGAAGGCACAAGGACTACGCTTGCGGGAGGGACATCGGCGACTTATTTCTTAGTTGTCGAATTAACCGGCACAGCGAGTAGTAAATCGCCAAATGTATTTATGGCGACTATCCGTGAGGACATAGACCCGATAGTAAAGGATGCTTCTACAGGAGGGACGCTTACCTTAGCTACCTCTGACATCGGCACATCGACCCCTGTAACCGCTGTCCCGCCAAATCCGGATGTAGGGGCAACAAACACAGCCCCCAGTCCGGCAACTATGAGTGATGCGGAGATTGAGGATTTGCTCAAGGTAACCGTAATCCACAACGGTATTGCCGGCTCTAATGACATCCGCTTGGCGACATTAACCTTAAAACTGACTTCCGATAGTGGTTCAACTATTTTATCTACGGCTACGGCCAAGGCGTTATTTCAGACAATACGCGTTTATTATGATTTTAACGGTAATGGGGGATTCGATTCTGGAATAGATATAATTGTAGGTAGTGTGACCAATGCGAATATTTCCTTAGATGGCAGCGGTAAGCAGAAAATAGATATGGACCTCACATCTCCCTATGGAAGTATTTCGGCGGTTGGCAGCCGAACATATCTTGTCGTTGTAGAATTACGAGGAACGGCAAGTGATGCCTCCCCTAATACCTTTGCGGCGACCATAGATGGTGATACCGATGCAACCATAAGGGATGTTCGCTCAAATTATACCTTGTCGGTTAATCCTACCTCTTCGGTTACCTCGTCGGTAGTTACGGCACAAGGCACTTCTACACCGCCAAATGTCCTTGTGTTGGATTCAGCTCCTACCTCTATAAGTAGTGGCGACAAAACAGATTTGTTAATGATAAAACTTGGGGCTACAGGTGATTCGAAGGATGCCAACATAAAATTTGGAAGTCTTACCCTTAAATTTACCAATGGCAGTCCAACCTTTACTATTTTAACTCCTGCTATTGCTACGGGGTTATTCCAGGGTGTCTATATTTATTTAGATGATGGTGATAATAATTATGATGAATCAGATACAGAGGTTTTTGGAACAACGAATGTTAAGGCAACTATGACTATTACCTTTGTAGATGATAATCTCAATCTTCAGGTTTCTCCTGGGGGGACAAAGACTTATTTGATGGTAGTTAAACTTACGGCTAATGCAAATGAGTATGGGACATTTTCTGGGACAATCAATGGCGGAGAATGTGGTATTCAAGATGCTAATACCAATATCAACCTTAGTCTTGCACAAACGACTACTGGCACATCTACTTCACTAAAATCTTCTTCTGCCGACCCTTCTATTATTGTCATTAGCACTGCCCCTGGAACGAGCACTATTGACCCTGTTTATGGTAGAATAACTAATGGTACCCTGACAGATTTATTAAGGATGAAGGTAACCCATAGTGGCTTACCTGCAACTTCAAGTATTGTCTTTGCTATGGTAACGGTGAAATTTACCGATGGGGTCAGTAATTTGGATACCCCTGCCGCTAAAGGATTATTTAACAATATCTTCGTTTATCTTGATAACAATGGGGATTATGAATTTAATGGTGGTGATACAAAGGTAGCAACGATTACTAATTCAGCACTCAATCTTAGTAGTGGTATTCAGAAGATAGACCTGCCGAGTAATACTACGACAATCATTGGAACCGGTGCGACCAAGTATTATTTCCTGGTAGTGGAATTAAAGGCAACGGCGACATTGGGTAGTGCGCGGACATTTAATGCGAGCATAGATGGGGATGAATGCACCATCCGTCGCCAGGATAATTCAGCCACTTATACGATTATGGTTACAACACCTGCTACCTCGACACCAACAACAAGGGTAGTGATGAATAATCCACAGGTAGATGTAGATGATACCGCTCCTGAGCCGCCGACTATGACTGATGGTGAAAGAGAGGATTTATTGCGATTAAAGATATATCACGGTGAGACGAATACGAGTTTAGCCGAAATAAGGTTTGGCACGCTCAATGTTGTTTTTCGTGGTGGGATTAGCGGGGCGACATTGACTACCAGCGAGGCACAGGGTTTATTTAGCGGCGTGTATGTCTATTTAGATTCGGGTGCCGATAGTGTCTTTAATTTAGGGACAGATACTACCTGTGTTGGCACAGGGACGCTCATTGCGGGGACGATGAGTATTCCCATTGCCAGTAGCACGAATATACGCATACCTGTAGTCGGCTCAAAGACATATTTCCTGGTTGTGCAATTACGAGGGACGGCCTCTACGCAAGGGACACGAAGTTTTGTGGCCGTAATCGATAGTGCCAGTGATGCCCATATCGTTGAGGCAGATACCCAATACAGGTTAGAGGTTACATCCTTAGATAGTCCGGTTAGGTTGGCTACGGTTACGGCTCAAGGTCAAATTCCAACGGCTACGGTTTATGCCACGAATACGACTCTGTCTGAAAATCCATACCGAATGCAGGATGGGGCGATTGATGACCTGTTGCGAATTAAAATGACGCATAACGGAACAACCACTACGGCGTCGATGTGGCTTACCCAAATGGATGTGGTCTGGACAGATTGGACTAATCCCCTGACTACAGCCGCGGCTAAATCATTATTCGAGAATATCTATGTCTATCTGGATACCGGCAGTAATGAATTCGAATCGGGTGCAGATACCCTGGTTAAAACTATACCAAATGACTCTATCAGTTTATCACCCCAGGGCACGCTTTCTATTTCCTTGACTAAAGGCACGGATACCACTATTGCTACCGGCGGAACAAAGACCTACTTTTTGGTTGTAGAATTGAAAACCAACGCCAGTGGCACGCAAACCAGGACATTTAATGCCGCAATTGACCCTGATACCCAGATAATCTTAAAGGATACAAACCTTGAGGAAGGGGGGACAGTAAGTATTTATGCTACCGCTACCGTTACTTCTTATAATGTTCGTGCCGTGCCTATGAATCCTACGGCTACGGTTACCTCTTCTGCCCCGGCAACTATAAAAGATGGCAATGCCGATGATTTGTTAAGGATTCAGATAACCCATCCCGGTAGTTCAACCGCCGGTAAAATAGAATTTGCTACCCTGACTGTGCGGTTCAAAACGCCTGCTGGTGTTCCTTTATTAAATAATGATGTCCAGGCATTATTTGGCACGGTTAGTGTCTATCTGGATGCGGATAAGGATGGCTATGAAGCCTCGGATACGCTGGTTGCTACAGCCACAGGTAGTGCTGTTTTGGGCACACTTACATTTACCTTCCCGGAGGGGACCTCGACCAGAATCGAAGGTGGCAGTTCTTCGGTTTATTATTTAGTCGTAGCATTAAAAGGGACGGCCAGCAGTTATGGGACGAAGACATTTATGGTAGAGGTTGGCAGTCGCACAGATTTATTGATTGAGGCCGTTTTGGATGATACACGATTGAATATTTCCCTTACCCCTGGAAGTTCTACTTCGGTTACGGCCGTGGCGGCTGACCCAAAGGTAGAGGTATCGAATATTGCCGCCGCTATTTTACAAGATGACGGACAACCTAAAAATGGACTTTTATCTATTAAAATAACCAACCAGGGGATAGCGGGTGCCGGTAAGGTAGAATTTGCTACCCTGACGACTAAATGGACGCAAAATGGTGGTAGTGCCTTAACCGGCTCGCAGGCAGAGGATTTATTCGAGAATATCTATGTGTATGTGGATAGCGATAGGAATGGGAGTTATAGTGTTAGTGTCGATACCACGGCGGTAGCTACCATTACAACGATGACTGGCTTCTTAAACGCACAGGGCTATGGCACAATGACTATTTCGGAGCTCGCCCTAATTCAATCGGCTACCTATTCAACCTACTTTTTGGTCGTAGAATTAAAGGGGACGGCAAGTGGTGCATCCGTGAAGACCTTTGTAGCCAGTATTACCGACACTTGGGTAGGGGTGCGTGATGAGCAAAGTAATATTCCATTAAGTTTAGCCAGTGGCAGTTATGGTTCTTCGACCTCTAAAATTACGGTAATACCAGTTGACCCGACTGCTACGGTAACAGATACGGCGGTGTTGATGCCAAAACTACAGCAAAAGGATGGTTTGAAGGATGATTTGCTGGCGATAATTATTCGTAACAACGGCACTTCAGGTGCAGGGGCGGTAGAATTTGGGACATTAGGCTTACGATTTTTTGCTACCGGAACGACCCCTCTGGGTTCAACCACAGCCGAGGCGTTATTCGAGAATATCTATATTTATTTAGATAGCGATAGGAATGGAGTTTATTCTACGACCACAGATACAACTGCCATCGTCACCATAACGGATATGAGTTTTATGAATGCCCAGGGTTATGGGACGCTCGCCATTTCTGAGGGGGCATCAGCACAGATTGGAGCGGCAACTTACTCGACTTACTTTTTGGTCGTCCAATTAAAATCAACCGCCAGTAATCAAGGGACACGGACTTATTTTGTAACGGTTGGTACCTCAAATATTGGATTACGGGATGCGGTGAGTAATATTCCACTAAATTTAACCTCTACGAGTATTGGTAGTACTTCTACGCAGGTAGAGGCAGTACCATTAGACCCAACTGTTATAGTAACAGATACTGCCCCGCGAAGATATACTGGGGCACCGCCAACGATGACGGATAATGAGAAGGAGGATTTATTACGGATTAATCTTAAGCATAATGGTGGAACGGGTTCTGCGGATATAGAGTTTGTGTTGTTAAGGTTAAGGTTGACCTCAGATGGCACACAGCCATTTTCTACATCCCAGATTTCTTCTTTATTTAAAAAGATATATGTCTATTATAGTGCCGATGCTACCTACGCCTCTAATACCGATACCCTCGCTGTTGGTTCGACAAGTAATATGGCTATTTTTGATAGTCAGGGTTATGGAACGATGAATTTTGTCAGTAGTGTTGAGACGAAGGTTTCAGCCGGAATGACTAAAAATTACTTTTTAGCCGTAGAACTGACCGGGACGGCAAGTCTGCAAGGTAGCAGGACATTTGTGGCGACGATAGATGAGGATGATGATGCCTGGGTAGAGATAGCTACAGGCACGACAAGACTTACACTCACAGCAGGGCAAATAGAATCTTGTGCCCAGGTTACTGCCCAATCGAGCCCGGCTACGGCATCTATTTGGGTGGGCAGTCATACGCCATCCTCAAATCTTATCAAGGATACCTTTACAGATAACCTGCTCAAAATAGTCATTACTCATACCGGGGATTCTTTAGATGCACCGATAGAGTTTGCTACTTGCAGTGTTTTATTGACTAAAGATGGGATTAATCCTTTGACGGTTTCAGAGGCACAAGGTTTGATTAGTTATCTAAGGGTATATTATGATAATAATGATGATGGGGTAGGGGATAGTCAAGAAGGTTATGCGAGTATTAGCAGTAATCCGCAAGTAGTGAATCTTTCGACAGGTTACAGCCCAGTTCAGATAATTGCCGGTGCTTATAAAACATACATAGTCAGGGTAACCTTACAGAGTACAGCCAGTGGTCAAGGGACGCGTAATTTTGCCGCTTCGATTAATAATATTACCATTCAGGATGCCAATACCCAGATAGGTGTACCTGCAACTTATACACAATTAGCTACATCAAGTGTTATAACTCCTATCCCAATCGACCCGCGGGTAGATGTGTCCGATTCAGCTCCGGGTAGCCCTGGACATCCTGACCAACCGACAATGACTAACGGTGAAAAAGAGGATTTACTGAAACTGATAGTAACTCATCGTGGCGTTAGCGGTGCGGGAACGATTACCTTTAATACATTGACGGTTCGGTTTTATGCTACCCGCTCGGCTACGGTAATGTTGACTGATTCCCAGGCACAAAGCCTGTTTAAAGCCGTTTATCTTTACCGTGATAACGGGGATAATAATTATAATAATGGTGGTGCAGATATTGATGTGGGGAGTAAATCAGGCAGTTTGGTCGGTAGTGTCACGGTGTTGACATTAGGGATGCAGACTATTGCCGGCAATGGCTCTAAAACATATTTATTAGTTGTAGAATTGACAGGGACGGCCTCACTTCAGGCGACAAAGACATTTTGTGCCCAAATAGATGGTGATACAGATGCCGAGGTAATGGATACCAGGGATAGCATAGAATTGAGTTTAATTTCTGTCTCGCAAGCTACCTCTACGGTAATTACGGCTGAGGAGGAATTAACTGATACTTCAGCTACTGTCCGTGTTTTTGATGCCCCGGCACCCGTATATCTCAAGGATACAAAGGTGGATGATATCTTAGGGCTTGACATTGCCCATACAGGAAGTTCGACTGAGGCAACATTAGAATTTGCCCAATTACGGATAAAATTTACCTCTGGCACACCTTCCTCCTGGACACCACTGACTACTGCAGATGCTCAAAAGCTATTCGATGTTATTGAGGTTTATCGTGGCACCTATACTAATGGGGTCAGGATAGGAACGGTTACCAGTGGTAGTATTTCTTTGACTGCAGGGATTGGCACGATTACATTCACAGATAATGACCAGAATACCTGGATCGAGCCAGGGGCTACACGGACCTTTTTTGTCGTTGTCCGATTAAAGGATGATGCCAGTGGGGCGCAGACCCGCACCTTCTCGATGATTGTCAATGTTAATAGTGGTGGCACAGGAACAGATGTCAGAGTAGAGGATGCAAATATGGATCGCGAGGTAGGGATTGATTCCAATCCTATTTCAGCTACCTCGACGACGACGAAGGCTATTCCTCTTGACCCGTCTGGCACGGTAACTGATGTTTTCAACAATATTCCGGCTTCGATAAAGGATAATGCGGCAAATGAATTATTAAAGATAGTGGTTACACATAACGGCACGCCAACCGCAGGGAGTGTAGAATTTGCGACCTTGACGGTGAGATTTAAACGGGCCAGTAATTCAGCCTTATTCTCGGATGCAGACGCCCAGGCATTATTTGGGACGGTAAGTGTCTATTGGGATGATGACAAAGATAATAGTTGGGCAGGGGACAATAGGATTGGCACTTTAAATGGGACCGCGGTTTTAGGCAGTCTGACCTTTACATTTCCGAAAGGGACAGCGACCAGAATTAGCGGTGGGACTTCTTCTATTTATTATTTAGTGGTGGACATGAAGAATACGGCCAGCGGATATTTGGGGACAAAGACATTTTTTGTTGAAGTAGGTTCAACGACGGATTTGATGATTGAGGATAGCCGGGATGACATTAAATTGGATACGGGTTTTGCGGCTGGTAGTTCTTCGCAGGCAACCGCTGTCCCTGTTAATCCGCTAATTATCGCCACTAATACGATGTTTTCGGTTATCCGTGACGGGCAAAAGGATGATTTGATTAATGTTACGATTACTAATCAGGGGATACCAGGTGCAGGTGTGGTAGAATTTGGGACATTAACCGTCTGGTTAGGCACAGACACGACCAATATCCTAACGACTGCGGCAGCACAAAATCTATTTGAGAATATTTTCGTCTACCACGATTATGATAAAAATGGGATATACGCCACCAACACAGATGTTTATGCCGTGGGCACGATAACCAATAGTGGTTTATTTACTGCCTTAGTGAGTGGGACTTTAACTATTCCCCTGGCGGATAATGCCACCTACACCCAGATTGCCGCTGGGTCGTCCGCAACCTACTTTTTAGTCTTTGAGTTACGAGTCGTTGCCTCAACCTATACTACTAAGAATTTCTGTGTTAAATTTACTCCTGGTTCTTACACCTTGGTGCGTGATGCCTCAACTAATTTACCATTAGCCATTGATAATCTAAGCAAAGGAACGAATTCCAGCATAGTTACGGCTATTCCGGTGAATCCTACGGCGACGGTAACAACTACCTCTTCCCTGACGCAAAAAGATACCTCGCTGGATGACTTATTGAAAATAATTATAACCCACAATGGTGTAAGTGGAGCAGGTAAGATACGATTGGGGACATTGACCGTGAGGTTTGGTAGTGAAACAGGGAAATGGTTAAGCGATGCCCAAGCACGAAGTTTGTTTAACCAGGTAATTGTTTATTCTGATACAGGAAATGGTGTTTTTGATGTAACAACTGATATTTCCGTAGGCACTAAGAGTGGAACTGAAGTACTTGGCACAACTACCATCAGGCTTGATGATAATGATTGGACGAAGATAGCGGGAGCAGGAACTAAAACCTTTTACCTGGTTGTCAAATTGCAACCAGATGCCAGTGGTACTGCTACACGGAATTTTATCGCTGCAGTAAATGCTCAAGCTAATGAGATAATCATAGAGGATGTGATAAGTGATATTGTATTAACTCAGACAGGAAGTACTGAGGAGGCAACTTCTTCTCAAACTACCGCTATCCCAGTTGACCCATCTGCTATTGCTACTTCAACTTCCACTATTTCAATAAATGATTTTTCCAGTGATGATTTGTTGAAGATAGAGGTTCGTCATAATGGCGTGCAAACCGCAGGAAGTGTAGAATTTGCTACCTTGACGGTTCGGTTCAAGCGGGCGAGTAATTCAGCCTTATTCTCGGATGCAGATGCCCAGGCGTTATTTGGGACAGTGAGCGTGTATTGGGATGATGAGAAGAATAGTAGTTGGGTTGGGGACGAAAGGATTGCTACGGTTACAGGAACATCTGTTTTAGGTAGTTTGACCTTTACCTTTCCCAAAGGGACAGCGACGCGGGTAAATGGTGGTACCTCCTCGTGGTATTATTTAGTTGTCGAATTGAAAGGGTCGTCCAGTGCCTATGCAGGCACAAAGACATTTTTTGTAGAGGTAGGTTCGACGACGGATTTGATGCTCGAGGATTATCGGGATGACATTAAATTGGATATTGGTTTTGGGACAGGTAGTTCTTCGCAGATTACCGCCGTGCCTGTGCCGCCAAAGGTTGAGATTATCAATACCGCTACGGACACGACTACTTTAAAAGACGGCACGCAAACCGATGTATTGAAACTCGTCATTACGCATTTAGGGCTATCAACGGCTGGAGATGTTGAATTCAGTACACTGACGGTTAGATTTGGAACCAATACCGTCGGTATGACCGATGCCCAGGCCAGGTCAATATTTGCCACGGTGAGTGTGTATTGGGACAGTGATAATAGCGGTTGGACAGGAACGGATACCATTGTCTCAAGTAAGGCCGGCAATGATATTTTAGGCACGATGACCTTTGTTTTTACGGATGGCACACAAGCCACACAAATTCAAGGTGCAGGCTCAAAAACTTACTTTTTAGCGGTCTGGTTACGCGGCACAGCCAGTGCGGCAACAATAGATACCTTTGTGGCGACCATTGGCACTTCGAATGTAGGTCTGCGGGACGGAACAAGTAATATCACCCTTGCCTTAGATGGAGGTTCCTCCGGCTCACAATCCACCAGGCAATCTATAATTGCCCTTGACCCAACCGTAACGATTACGGATAGCACGGTTTCCCCCTGGACACAAAAGGATAGTGTCATCGATGATTTACTGAAGATAGAGATTTTAAATAATGGTGTCCCTGGGGCAGGGCAGGTAGAATTTGGGACATTAACGGCGGTTTTTGGTAGTCAGACGAATATGGTCTTTACCCAGGCTCAAATGGAGGCATTATTCGGCTCGGTCAGTGTTTATTATGATGCCGACAAGGATGGATTTGAGGTCAGTGACTCGCGGATAGGTATGACTACTGATTTTTCTTCGCAAGGAACGATTACCTTTGTTTTTGGAGAGATTACTAATGGAAGGGTAACGGCAGGGACTTCCAATGTCTATTACTTAGTTACCACACTTAAACCCGGTGTCAGCGGCACACAAACGCGTAATTTCAAGGCAACAATAGCACCTTTAGACAGAAATGATGTCAGGGTGCGGGATGAGTCAACGAATATTCCTTTAACCTTAACAGCTAATTCTACCGCTATTGCCTCTTCGACTATGGTTACGGCTGTGCCTATTGACCCTGTGGCTACGGTTTCCGATACCGCTTACTTTATATTTCCTTATGGTGTAATGGATGAAGATGAGCAATTTCCACGCAGAATGAGTGAGAAGCAACAAGAGGATTTATTAAAGATTGAGCTCACCAATAGAGGCACTTCAAGTGCAGGCAGGATAGAATTTAGCCAATTACGGGTTTGGTTTGGTAGTTCAACCAATTCTGCAGATGAGTTTGATAGTGATGAGGCACAAAAGTTATTTGGCACTATAAGTGTCTATCGTGATAATGGTGATGGGACATGGAGTGTAACCGATACGGTTATTGGAACGGTTACTCGAACCGCCATCTCTTTAATTGGTGGTAGTTTGACTATTACTTTTACGGACAATGATGCCAATTGTGCCATAAATCCTGGCTCGACGACTATTTTCTTCTTAGCCATAACATTAACCCATAATGCCGGAACTCAATCCCCGTGTCATTTTGTAGCTAAAATTGATAATCCTGCCTCAGATATACAGGTACAATCCTTGGCAGATGATATACCATTAGATATAATTCCTTTTCCTTCTTCAGGGGCTACTTCAACGCAAGTAAAGGCAGTAAGAGTTCCACCACCGCCAGAGGTGATAATTTCAAGTACCGCCCCGGCACCTAAAATGAAGGATACAGCTAAAGACGATATTTTAAAGATGAAGATAGTTCATCTTGGGACAGACCAGCCCAAAACTTATGGCCGAATGGAATTAGCCCAGATAACGGTAAAATTTACTACAAATAATGGAACATTAACCTTAAACGATGCCCAGAATTTATTCCAGAGTATGGCCGTTTATAGAGATCTACCTGTACCTGCTCAACCTGAGTATAATGGGATATATAATTCTGGAGATCGTAATGTCAAGGAATATACATCACTGAGTGTAAATAGTGATGGAGAGGTAATATTTAATTTGAATGATGGGGATAGATATTGTCAGATAGACCCTGTAGTGGATTGTGGAAGTGGAACATTTTTTATCGTGGTAGAACTAAAATCAGATGCCAGTGGCTATGGGACAGAAAGTTTTTCTGCCTTTATCAGCACTTCGACGACTAAATTGAGAATAGAGGATGCCAATACCGATATTCAACTTGATATTGGTTCAAGCAGTTCACAGATTTCGGGGACGGTTACTGCGGTGCCAATTGAGCCAACAGTAATTGTCCAGGACAGCCCGGCACCTGTCCAGATAAAAGATGGGGATAAAGATGACCTGTTAAGGATTTATCTGCATCATAACGGCACTCAAACAGCCGGTAGGGTTGAATTTGCTACCCTGACGGTGCATCTTACTACCTCAGGGACGATTACCCCAATGAGCAGTCAAACCGCAGTGGCATTGTTTAAAAATATCTTTGTCTATTTTAGCGAGGATGATACTTATGCTACAAATACTGATGTGATAGCAATAGGCACGATTACCAATGCAGATTTAAGTAACGAGGCTATCTTTTCCAATGGGACTCTGACGATTGCCTTGACGGATGTAGGAACCTATACTGAGGTTTCCGGTGGTGCGACGAAGACCTACTTTCTGGTTGTCCAATTAAACGAAAATGCCAGTGGATTGTCAGCAGGGACCGAGAGTTTTAATGCTACTGTCCAAACTATGCTTGATGCCCAAATTCGTGATGAAAGTAGTAAATTGCGGCTTGACTTAAAATCGGATTCCTCTGGCACAGTTTCTTCAACTCTGACTACCGCCGTGCCAATTGACCCGAGGGTTGAGGTTACGGATATTGTGCCGTTGCAGTTGAAACAATTTAGTTATGTGATGCAGGATGGTGAGGAAAATGCGTTATTGAGTATGAAGGTAATCCATCAGGGGTCGTCAACTGCCGGCAGTATAGAATTAGGCACTTTAACTATCTGGTTTGGGTCGCAAAGTGCTGGTGGGTCTTTAACTACCGAGTATATCCAGAAGTTATTTGAGTATGTCTGCATTCATTTAGATGGGGATAACAGCGGGACATACTCGGCTGCCGCAGACCCCGTTTCAGTAGGCACTATGTCGCTAACCCTGACTAATGGCTACGGCACGATTACCTTTGGGACCAATAATTCACCGGCACAAATAACGGGTAATGGGTCAAGCACTTACTTCCTGGTGGTCAAATTAAGAGGGACCTCCACCGCCAGCCTGCCCAAGACATTTGTGGCCAGAATAGGCACAGAGGGGATAAAAATACGGGATGAATCGAGTGATGTGCCATTATCCATAACCTCGGATAGCTATGGCAGCCAGTCAACCTTTGCCTATGCCGTGCCGGTAAATCCAAAGGTAAAGGTCTATGACACCGTCAATACTGCCTATCCATATCAAAAGGATGGGACATTTACGAGTTTATTGCGGCTCGAGATAGTAAATCGAGGAAGTCCAACCGCTGGAACGATTGAATTTGGTAGTTTGACGGTCAAATTTGAGGATGGGAATAGTAATGTTTTAGCCAGCCAGACGGCTAAACTTTTGTTTGCCAACATCATCGTTTATCTGGATGTGAACAATGACGGCACTTATACTTATGCCACGGATAACAGGTCAATTGGGACAATAACCAATGCAAACATAAATTTTGATGCTCAAGGGTATCAAACCATAGACTTTACCGATGACGATATAAATGCGACCATAACCAGTGCGGCTACCCGGAGCTATTTCTTAGTCATTCAATTGCGAGGGACAGCCTCGGCTCAATCCACTCGAACCTATCAGGCAATAGTAGGCACTTCAAATGTCGTGGTCAAGGACAGGGTGCATAACATTCGGTTGCCATTGACCTCAGATAGTGAAGGGGCGACATCGACTAAAATGACGGCCATACCGGTTGACCCAACCGGGACAGTAACAACTACCTCACCTATTCAAATCCGTGACCGCGCTCAGGATGACCTGTTGAAATTGGTCATTACCAACAACGGTGTTGCTGGTGCAGGCACGATTACCTTGAGTTCACTGCGATTGCGCTTCTTTGCTACGGCAACACTCAATCAACAACCAACAGCGGTAATGAGCACACAGACAGCCGCCACCCTGTTTGAGAATATTTACATTTATCGGGATACTGGTGATGGGACATTTACGGTGGGTTCAGAAAATCAGGTTGGAATTATTGCTACCTCCACCATACCGACTACTCTGGATGCCAATGGTTGGGGGACAGTGAATCTTACCGGTGCAACTTATACCGTGGCCGCATCTTCTACCATTTACTTTGTCGTCGTTGAACTAAAGGGCAGTGCCAGTGCCGTAGCCACCAAGACATTCAGCGTCCTGATTGACCCGATACAGGATGCAACTATCCTTGATACCACTCGCACCGACATCAAACTAAATCTTACCTCAGCCAGTCCT
>SBAY01000213.1 GCA_005239945.1 Nitrospira sp. | reverse complement strand
AGGTTTTAAAGACATACCTTGGTGTGGCTAAAGCGATAAACCTCCTTTTCCAACCGTTAGGTTGGGATTTGGTTGCGGCTCTGCTGCGCTGTGTCCTCTGTGGTGAAAAAATCTTAAAATTAAAAGGTGTGATGATGACAAAAATTATATTAGTCAGGCATGGGCAGACCTCATGGAATAAAGAGGCGATTTTTCGAGGTAGAATTGATATTGATCTTGACACGATAGGCATGGAACAAGCTAAACTTTTAGGACGAAGTTTAAGCACCGTGCAAATTGATGTGGTCTATTCAAGCCCTCTTAAACGAGCACTAAATACTGCATTGCCTGTTGCTAATCATCATCAGCTTGAAGTAAATACTGATGACTACTTCATTGATATTAATTATGGCGACTGGCAAGGAAAATTTGAGAAGGAAATAAAAGAAACCTTCAAAGAACTATATCAAAAGTGGCTAAAAGACCCCCAGCTCCTAAAAATACCCAACGGTGAAACATTGGAGGAGGTGCGAATAAGAGCGGTGCTCGGTTTAAACCAAATTCTGTCTGAGCATAAGGACGAAACAATCGTCATTGTTTCACATAGAGTAGTTAATAAGGTGTTGATTTGTGCCTTATTAGGATTAGATAACTCCTCATTCTGGCAAATAAAGCAAGATACGGCTTGTTTTTCTATCTTTAATTATGATGAACGGAACTTCATCCTTACACTTCACAATGAATCTTGTCATCTAAAACCTATCCAAACCCAATTTGAAGCAGTTGATTTTTAGGTGGTGTCTGACAATAACTATTTTTTTAAAAGTATTCTGACCATCCGTTATATCAATTGGCAATCGAAGGGAGAAAGATTAACCACAAAGTACACAAAGGATACACAAAGTTCACAAAGTTTTTTTGGAACTTTTCCAATTTAGTACAGTAAATTGTAACTGTTCACCTATTATGTCGGATTATTTTGGGGCTCTGCCCCAAAACCCCGTTGGGGGATTGCAATCCCCCAACCCTCCTGTTTTACTCTCTGTATAGAGGACTCTCCTGGAATTACCAATTACTCCTATATACAGACAGCAAAATAGGGGGGTCTGGGGGAACTGGGTTCCGCCAGCAGGGGTTTGGGGACCCTGTCTCCAAAAGGATTCCCGACAATAGCGGCTGAACGGTTACTTAATATCTTACTGTATCAAATTGGAGAAGAGCCATTTTTTTAATTTCTATTCTTTGTGGCCTTTGTGAATTCCTCTGTGCCCTTTGTGGTTTCTCTTTTCACTTACCAGGCAGTTTAACCACAAATGTCGTTCCCTTACCTACCTCACTGGCAACCTCAATCTCGTCGTGGTGTGCCTCGACGATACGCTGACAGATGACTAAACCCAACCCTGTGTCTTTGCCTTTGGTGGTAAAAAACGGGTCGAAGATACGCTTGCGGTCTTCCTCTGCTATCCCTTTACCTGTATCAGAAATGCTGAGCTTGACAAACTCTCCTTCCTTCTTACTTCTTATTTCTAACTTCTTACTTCTAACTTCTCCCATCGCCTCGGCGGCATTCTTGACCAGGTTAGTCACCACCTGTTTAAGCCGCTCAAAATCAGCCGCAATATCAGGTAAATCGCTGGCTAATTCCTGCTTGACCTCAATATCGGAGAGTATTTCAGCGGGCAGTTCATCCAGTGCCTTTTTAATCATTTCGTTTATGTTGAGTTTGCCTGGCTTCAATTGAGGTGGTCTGGAGAAATTCAGCAGGTCATTAATATAGGTAACTGCCCTCCCTGTAGCCGCATCCAGCTGGGAAATAGTCTTTCGAGCCTCATTATTATCCTCAGGTAGAATTTTTCCCAGGTAATAAAGCCCGGCCTTGATAACCGCTAATGGGTTTTTTACCTCATGGGCGGCCTCTGAGGCAATTTGAGCCACAGTAGCAAGCCGTTCTGCCTTTATCAACTCCTTCTCCATCTGCTTACGTTCTTCGATTTCAATTTGAAGTTGCTTATTGGCTTCTGCCAGTTCATTAGTCCGCTCTTCAACCAGCCTGGCTAACTTGCTCACCTGGTCAGAGACTTCACTAACAGATTTCACCATCTCTTTACTTAAAATATCTATAGGATGAAAGAAGTCATCATAAGCTGCAGTAGCCACTAAAGCCCAGCGGGCATTTTTTATATCCAGTGGTATTATATACTGGAACTTATCTATTATCTCTCTCATGGTATTCATCCCCTGGCAGCGAGAATAAAACTCCTCCCCCTTCCTTGCCCGATTATGCCATTCCCAGAATCCATGAAGATATTCATAAGGACGCAGAGTCTCTTTAAGCTCTTGTGGATCTAAATTTATAACCTTTTTATCCGGATGAAAGATAATCCTGCCAGTCTCTCTATCTATCACGCCCATGTAGCCACCTATACTTACCTTTTGAGTGGCTATAGAGCAGAATCTCTCATCCTTCTGTAGTTTATCTAAATCAATATAGTCGCGATTGGCTAAATATAGCTCTATCTGGTTCTTTGCAGCATATACCTTCTCCTTGGCAGTCATTATAACTATCTTTTCGAAATCCCTTCTAACCATTTTAACTACTTCTCCCTCTAATCTAATCAGAAACTCATAGAATTTACCCACCAGCCCTTTTTCAAATTCAACATCAGGAAGCCCCAATCTTCTTTTGACTAAATATTCCCTGGCAAGGTATTTAGCACTATCAGTAAATAACCATCTTTCTATTTGAGACTTAAGGAGGTCAAGAAACTCTCCTTTTGTCTTATTAAGTTTAAGACAAAATAAATCAAAGCATTCTGGCGTATACCTTGAAAGTCGGTCTGCATCCTTAACAATCATATCTTCTTTAGAAACGGTCTTACTTCTGGTATCATGCCAGGCTATAATCTCTATAATTTGCTTCTTTTCTTCCTCCGGGTAATTTAGTTCTGAAAGAATTTTTTCTGCTAAACCAGCACTCTCCATCTCATGTTTGTGATTTAGTTTTACCTCTTCTAATCGTTTGAGGATTTTCCTGGCTTTTAATTCTTCCTCGGCTGAAAAAAGATACCAGCCTAAATCGTGCAGAATAATAGCTGGTATGATTATCCTTTCATTGCCTCCCTCTAAGGAGATTAATTTCTCAGCTAATTCCAAAGCCGTTGTCATATGGACAAGGTCAGTCTCATCCCGACAATAAGCCTTAGCCTTTTCTAAGATGGTCTCAAAAATCTTTTCCATATAATCATCCTTTTTAATCCACAGATTACGCAGATTTTAAAATATCCACAGATTACACAGCGCAGCAGAGCCGCAACCAAATCCCAACCTAACGGTTGGAAAAGGAGGTTTATCGCTTTAACCACACCAAGGTATGTCTT
>SBAY01000271.1 GCA_005239945.1 Nitrospira sp. | reverse complement strand
CCCAAGAAATGGGTAACTAAAATCCATACCCTTGTGGTTAAAAAGTTTAGGAAAAGGGGAGTTTGAGGGGAAAAACACTTTTCAAAAGGTTTTTCCCCTCAAAAAATTGACTTCTTTAAATCATTGCTAAAAGTTGGGGAAAATCTAGTTCAGACAAATAATCATTGCAAAACTTGAAAAAATGTGGTATACTTATAATTAAGTGTTTGAGTGTGAGGTAATTCTTCAGTTATAGCACCTATTAGCCAAAAGTTCTCATCCGAAGTTTTCCGCACAAAGGAATTGGAAGCCTCAACGAGTTTGAGGTTTCTCTCTCCGAACAAGTTCGGGCATCTGATGAGAACTTTTGACTAATAACTGCTATATGAGTTGTAAACTTCTGGTAAAGTTTTTATTCATCTTCTACCGAATATATTATTCAATATTCAGAGATAATTTAAATTTCAGGGAAGTGGACCTACCATCCATTACCCTA
Organism: Nitrospira sp.; assembly: GCA_005239945.1. Taxonomy (GTDB): domain Bacteria; phylum UBA9089; class CG2-30-40-21; order CG2-30-40-21; family SBAY01; genus SBAY01. The sequence goes on along the minus strand of SBAY01000271.1, from coordinate 9,695 downwards.
CAATCAAACGCTTACAATTCATAAAAAGGTTGAGTAATTAAAAATTATGAATTAAAAATTGAGGGAAGAGAAAAGAATTTATGATTTTTAATTCATATATTTTCCCCTTTCTTAATTTTTAATTCATAATTTTTAATTATACGAGGAGGTGTAAGACAATGGGTATAACATCAGCAGTTGGATATTGTCAGGAGGAAGAGGATGCCTTTAGTGCGGGGGCAAAGGCAGCACAAATGGCTCTGGAAAAACTAACGGCAGGGCAGATGCAGTCTTTGTTTTTAGTGCGATTAAGTATGACCAGGAAAAAATGCTTGCCGGAGTCCATTCAGTCATCAAAAATGTCCCTTTAGTTGGTTGTTCGACAGATGGGGAAATAACTACAGATGGCTACAAGGAAGATTCTGTTTCCCTGATGGTGCTAAATTCAGATGAGCTTTCGTTTTCAATGGGATATGGACTTGAGGCGAATAAAGATGCCAGAAAAACCGGTCAGGATGTGGCTCAGATGGTCTTGAATAAGCGAGACAATGAAAAACAACCATCGATTTTCTTTTTATTTGGTGATGGTGTTAAGGCAAATGGGGCTGAGTTGGTCAGAGGTGCTCAAGTAGTTTTAGGTGAAGAATTTCATATTGTCGGTGGATTAGCCGGGGATGGATTTAAATTTAAAAAAACATACCAATATTATGATAATCAAGTTATAACCAATGGCGCTGTAGGTCTTTTAATCTCCGGCAATGTCAATGTAGCTACCGGTGTAAAACATGGTTGGACATTCATTGGTCGCGGAAGAAAGGTAACTAAAGCTGTAGGAAATGTTGTCTATGAGTTTGATGGTGAGAGTGTCTTTAAAATTTATGAGGATTACTTAGGCGAGCGGGCAAATGAGTTGCCTGGAGTGGCTTTCGAGTTTCCTTTTGGTATAATTGACGAAAATAATCACCATTATCTTCGTTGCCCGGTTGGTGTGGATAGAGAAGCAGGCACGGTTACCTTTGCTGGAGAGGTGCCGGTTGGGGCGACAATAAAAATGACCACGGGGACTACTCTCGAGGCTATCAATGCCGCCAGAGAGGCGTCAGCATTAGCCATGTCAAAATTAGGCACAAATACAACCCCAGCCGCTATCTTCATCTTTGATTGTTGTGCCCGTAAAAAGGTTTTGGGTCGCAGAATTCAACATGAAATTAATGCTATTCAGGGAATATTAGGGGAAAATGTCCCTTTAATCGGATTTTATACATACGGTGAAATCGCTCCCATTAAAGAAAAAAAAGAAGGAAAAATCGTTGAGCAGAGCGTCTTTCATAACTTGACAGATACTATTGTCGTTTTAGGAAAAGAATTTTAGGAATAGGTTATATAAGACATATAAGAGCTATTCCTTCATTGAGGTATCAAAATGGAATCTGATTGGAATCTTGAGAAAATTCAATTACTCGAAGAGTTAGAAAGAACAAAAAGAGACCTTGATAAGATAAATAAAGAGGTGGAATCTGTTTATGGAGAGTTAGAAAAAACTACCCGAATATTAAGAACCTCTCTTAAGGAAGTAGAAGATGAACACCATAAGTTAGAGGAACTTAATAAAGAATTGGAAAAGGCAAACAGGATAAAATCCGACTTCTTACATACTGTTTCTCATGAATTAAGAACTCCATTGACTTCAATAAAAGCCTTTACAGAAATACTCCTGGAGGATGATATAGATGCCACCGCCAGAACAGAATTTTTAGAGATTATCAGTAAGGAAAGTGACCGACTGGGCAGGTTGATTAATAATCTGTTGATGGTATCTCGAATCGAATCCGGCCAAATTTATTGGGAAATGAAAATGATTTCTATAAATAAAGTAATTAAATCTGCGTTGGATGACATGAAATTATTTATCGAAAAAAAAGGGGATAGAATTAAAGGTAAAAATTGCGGATAATCTTCCTCAAGTCTGGGGAGATGAGGATAAATTAGTCGAGATACTGATTAATCTGTTAGATAATGCGTCTAATTTTACTGACCCCGGTGGAAAAATAGAGGTTGTCGCCGATGAAAAGAAGATAAATGACCAATCGGAGATCTGGATAAGTGTTAGTGATACAGGAACCGGGATTGAACCGGAAGAACAGGAAAAGATATTTGATAGATTTTACCAGATAAAAACCAACATTTTAACGGATAAACCAAAAGGCAGTGGGCTTGGTCTATCGATCTGTAAGGAGATTATTGAGCATCATGGCGGCAAGATCTGGGTAAAAAGTAAGCCTGGAGAGGGCACTACTTTTACCTTTACCCTGCCAGTAAGTTCAGGAAAACAGGAATAATTTTAGATTTTGGATTTTCGATTTTGGATTGAGAAAAGATTTCCATCCAAAATCTAAAATTACTAAAAATGAAGATATTAGTGATAAACGCACCATTTATTAAAGATTTTTGTCGATGTCAGCGTTGGCCGGCTAAGACGCGTGGTCGGGCACTCAGACCACCGGATTGGTTGGCTTATGCCACGGCTGTATTAGAAAAGGCAGGCGAAGAGGTTGAACTGCTTGACTTTCCTGCTCTGAACTGGGATAAGACAAAATTGCGTCAATTGGTGCGGGAAAAACAACCCCAATTTGTGGTTTTGGATTCTACGACCCCATCCATCTACTCTGATATTGAATGTGCCCGAATATGCAAAGAGATAAGCCAGGCTAAGGTAATTATGGTTGGCACGCATTCAAGCGTTTTACCTGAGCAAACCCTGCAAGAATCTAATGGAGCCGTGGATGTTATTGCTATTGGGGAATATGATTACACTGTTCGAGATATAATCCTTGGCTGGGAGCGGTTAAAAGATATAGCTGGAATATGTTATCTGAACAATGGGAAAATTATTCGTACCCCACCTCGTCCACTTATCGAGGATTTGGATACCCTACCCTTCCCTGCCAGGCATCACCTTGATATTACAAAATACTTTGATGCCGGCAGACTCTATCCTTACATTGATATTATTGCCGGCAGGGGTTGTCCTTATCAATGTACCTTTTGCGTCTGGCCCGAAGTGATGTATGGGCATAAATATAGACTCCGGTCGGCTAAAAATGTGGTGGATGAGATAGAATATTGTTTGAAATTGTTTCCCCAACTAAAAAAGGGTGAGTTCTTTTTTGAGGATGATACCTTTACGGTAAATAAGGAACGGGCTTTAAATATATGTGAAGAAATTCTGCATCGTGGCTTAAAAATTATCTGGTCAGCCAATGCCAGGCCGGATATTTACGATTCAGGGTTGTTTAAGAGGATGAAACAGGCAGGTTGTAGGGAATTATTGGTCGGGTTTGAATCAGGTGACCAACTGGTTTTAGACCGAATGCAAAAGGGGTTAAAGATAGAAGATTCGGTAGAATTTATGAAGGTAACTCATGAATCGGGATTACAGGTGCATGGCTGCTTCGTCTTTGGTATGCCAGGGGAAACAAGGGAATCTATGGAGAGGACACTGAGGTTTGCCATGAAATTGAATTTGACCACCATCCAGTTTGCCGGGGCAGTCCCTTATCCAGGCACTGAGTATTATCGCTATTGCCAGGCTCAAGGCTTATTAAAGGCTAAATCATGGGCGGATTGGTTACAAGATGGTGAACAGGCAACCGTAGTGGATTACCCCGGTTTAAGCAGTAAAGAGATTAATGACTATGTTGACAAAGGGCTAAAAGCCTTTTATTTTCGACCTAGCTATATGTGGAAATTTCTAATTAATACGAGAAACCCACAGGACATGTATCGGAAGATAAAAGGTGTCTGGAACTTCTTATCTTATTTAATTCATAGAAGGTAATGTATGAATCCGTTGGTATCAATAATAATTCCAGTCAAAAACGGGCAAAAGATCATTAGAAGGTGTTTAGATTCCTTGAAAGCCCTAAACTACCCTAACTATGAAATTATAGTTGTCGATGATAATTCGTCTGATGAGACACGGCAAATCTTAACTTCGTATTCAGGGATACAGGTTATAGAAACCTCAGGGATAGGACCGTCTGGTTGTCGGAATTTGGGTATAAAACTTTCAAAAGGTGAGTATCTGGCTTTTACGGATGCCGATTGTCTCGTTCATTCAGAATGGCTAAACGAATTACTCAAGGGGTTTGTATCAGTAGAGACAGTCGGTGTTGGTGGAGACCAGCAATCACCTGAAGATGAAACGGAATTTGGGAAAATGGTGCAGGGATTTTTAAAAGTGGTTGGCTTTGTGGCTGACTATGTTAAAAAAGGAGATACACCCACTAGTCCATTTAAATTCATCCCGACTAACCATAATCCAAGTTGTAATGTGATGTATAGGAAGGAAATATTTAATAAAATAGGTGGGTTTTTGGAGGGATTATGGCCTGGGGAGGATGTAGAGTTGGATTATCGCATAAAGAAGCTTGGTAAGCTAATCTATAACCCGAGGGCGATAGTTTATCATTACCGTCCAGACAATCTCTGGAAATTTTGCCAGATGATAAAACGCTATGGCGATGCACAGGGTTTTTTGGTAAAAAGGTATGGGGCATTTAGATTGATACACTATGAGCCTATCTTTTTAGTCATATTAGTTGTGGCTGTATGTGTTACAGGGGTATTTGGGTTATGCTTTTGTTTCTTTGTTCCTTTATTTTATCTTTTTGCCAGGGCAAAATCAATCAAAAAGACATTGCAATTTAGCCGATTATTGGTTATGACTATCATTTATTGGAATTTAGGATTTATAAGGGGATTGATGAAAAAATGCGTATCGGGATAGATGTATTATTTGTCCTACCAGGGATAAATGAAGGAATAACAACCTATTTTCGTAATCTACTCAAGAATCTTCTGGAGATAGACAAACATAATGAATATATCCTGTTTGTCAGCAAAGAAAATAAGGGCAGGTTTATATTTGATATAGATAGAATTCAAGAAGTACAATGTCCCATCCAGGCATCCAGGAAACTATTACGGGTTTTTTGGGAACAGGTCGTCTTACCTTTTCAAATTAGAAAATATAACCTTGACCTTTTCTTCTCGCCAGGTCATGTATTCTCTGCTTTTTGTCCCATCCCGACAGTAATAACTATACATGATACATATTATGCCTCTTACCCAGAAAATGTACCTAAAGTAGAATTATTTATCTGGCATATACTCAATAGGCTCTCAACGAGGAAGGCAGCTAAAATAATTACTGTTTCAGAAAGTGCAAAAAGGGATATTGTAAGGACATTCAAAGTAAAAGAGGAGAAGGTGTATGTTACTTATGAATCTTCCGAAGAGCGTTTTCATCCTGATTATAGCAAGGAGGAGATTGAAGCCGTAAAACAAAAATATGGATTAGGTGAAAAATACCTTTTGAGTGTAGCCATAATGCGCTCCAACAAAAATATCCCAAGGCTTCTTGAAGCATTTAATATATTAAAGACACAATATGGGCTGGAGCATCAATTGGTGTTGGTCGGTACGGTAAGCGAGCCATTTAAAAATTTAAAGCAAAAGGATGTCATCGTAACCGGATATGTGCAAAATGAGTATCTACCGTTATTGTATAATGGGGCATCGCTTCTTGTTCATCCATCCTTTTTTGAGGGGTTTGGTTTAACAGTGTTAGAGGCAATGGCTTGCGGAACGCCGGTAGCTGCCTCCAATGTTACCTCCCTGCCAGAAATAATTGGTGAAGCAGGGTTATTATTTGATCCATTTGATGTTGAAGATATGGCAGATAAGATTTATAGAGTTTTGTCTGATATGGAACTAAGGGAAGAACTGATTAAAAAAGGATTAGAACGGGTTAAAAAATTTTCATGGGACAAAACAGCTAAACAAACTCTGGCTGTATTTGAAGAAATTGCTTAATTCAAAAATATGCAAAAAAACCTCTTGTTACATTATTAGTTTTAAATTGGAATGGAGAGGCTGTCATAAAGATGCTAAATGGATAATACCTTAAGAAATCTCATAATGAAAAAAATCCTTGAGAGTGATAAAATGAAGATTTGTATAATTTCAAATTTATATAATCCTTACATAATTGGTGGAGCAGAGATAAATGCTGAAAGGTTAGCGAAAGCTTTAAGCAAGGAGAATGAAATTCTTGTAATTACTGCCAGTCCTTTCAATAACTTATTGTCTCTGGTTCCTGAAAGGGAGATAAAGGAAGGAATAAAAATATATAGATTTTACCCTTTAAACTTATATAGCGGTTATTTTACTAAAAGAAGAAAAATATTTCCCATAGTAAAAGTAATATGGCATATAATAGACTTATGTAACTTCCATACATTTTTGGTGGCTTTGTATATTCTAAAAAAAGAAAAACCGGATATAATTCACACTAATAATTTAGACGGTTTATCTTTCTCTATATTCTGGACGGCAAAGCTCTTGAAGATTCCATTAGTTCATACTTTACACGATTATCATTTATTATGTCCCTATGCAAATTTACTGTGTCCATATACCAAATTTAGTATATGTAAAAACAGGCTATTTCCCTGCAAGATTTTTTCTTTTTTAAAAAAAAAAATAGTTGATAGTATTCCTAAAGTAATAATAGGACCTTCAAAATTTATCATAGACATCCATGAAAAATATGGATTTTTTAGGAGGTGCATTAAAAAAACCATTCCTTATTTTGTGAGATTTAGAGTAAAACAAAAAGAGTCTAACAAGAAAGATAAAAACATACTCAATATTTTATATGCAGGACGTCTTTCAAAAGAGAAAGGGGTAAATATTTTAGTAGAGGCTTTTAAGGAATTAAAAGAAGATTTCTTACGGCTTCATGTTGTCGGAGATGGCAACCAAAAAGATTCTTTAGAAAAATTAGGAAGAACAAATGAAAGAATTATATTTTATGGAAGAGTTTTGCCTGATGAAATTGAGAAGTTTTACCACATAGCAGACTTTTTGGTGTGCTCATCAATTTGGTATGAAAACTTCCCAACAGTAGTTTTAGAAGCATTTTCTTTTGGGGTACCGGTGATTGGAGCAAAGATTGGAGGTATCCCTGAACAAATAATAGATGGTTATAATGGATTCCTGTTTGAGTACGGAGACAAGGAAGACCTGAAAGAAAAAATAAAAATATTTATTGAAGATTTTAAAAAAGGAAAACGATTATTAAAAACCTTTAGTATGAATGCCTATACGAGTAGTAAAAAATATAGCGAAAAAAGTGTTATTCCAGATATCGTTAATATTTATCAGAGTCTATTAGAAAAGAAAGGAATAAATAAAAAATGACCAAAATTCTTATTATTAGTTATCTCTTTCCACCTTTGAATTCGACCGGTTGTAGACGGGTATATGCCTGGGCAAAATACCTCAAGAAAATTGGTCATGAAGTTACTGTTCTTACTGCGGATACTCCGGATGAAGAAAAAACAAAAAATTTTAATGTTGATTGTTCTACTTTTCAAATATATAGAGTGAAATACTTTGACCCACGAGGTCTGATAAAGAAAATATTTAAAATAAAGGGACCACTAAGTGATGGATTTGGTACTTCGTCTAAAAAACGATTAACTGTTTTATTGGTGGAGAAGGTATTAAAAATGCTTAATATGTGGTTGTCAAGTAGAGGTGCTTTTTTAAGAGGTGTGCGATTGCCTACCTTTTCTGATTTATGGTTTCTTGCCGCGTATAAAAAGGCTAAAATAATTATTAGGGAACAAGATATAAAAGTTATAATAACAAGTTTCCCTCCTCCTGTAGTGAATTTGGTGGCAATAGCTTTGAGAAAAAAATTTAAGGAGATTTGCTGGATTCAAGATATCCGGGACTTATGGACACAAAATCCTACTCATAAAGGATTATTTCCCTTTACTATTATGGAAGGCTTTTTAGAACGAATGTGTATAAACAATTCAGATGTAATTATTGTGGTTTCGGGAATCTTAAAACAATGGTTAGAAGAAAAATATCCCCTTAAGAAAAAGGATATATTTTCTATAGAAAATGGTTATGATGAGGAATTGTTAGGGGAACTGAATTCAGGTAGTTCTCCTTCTAATAAGTTAAAGAAAACTATCCTTTATGCCGGAACGCTTTATGCAAAGAGAAGCAATCCTGAGGGTTTATTTAAAGTGGTAGATAAAAATTGCGATTATTTAAAAGATAAGTTAGAGATAGCCTTTTATGGTTCTTATGAGACAAAGGTTATTTTAGATAAGTTTTTTGATAAATACTCCGGCACAAAAGAGATTATAAAATATAAAGGGTTTATTTCGGGTAAAGATATTATCGAGGAAGAGAATAAAGCAGATGCTTTACTTTTTATTGAGAGGGATAAAGAAAACGATGGTACGCTTACCGCAAAAATATTTGAGTATATGCTGTTTAGAAAACCCATCCTTTGTATAGGAATAGTGCCTTCTACATATATAGGAAGTATTTTGAAAGAAACCGGGTTATGTATTTTTTGTGGTGATGATATGATGAAGATAGAAGAAAGCCTGGATTTGATAATTAAAGGAGGTGTAAAGATTTCCCCTAATCAGGACTTTATAAGCAATTTCTCCAGGGAAAAACAGGTTGAGAGACTAAATGAGCTTATTAAATGTTATAGCAGCTATTAGTCAAAACTTCTCATCGGATGCCTGAACTTGTTCGGGAAGAGAAACCTCAAACTCGTTGAGGCTTCCAATTCCTTTGTGCGGAAAACTTCGGATGTTTTGTAGGCGATAACGAAAAGTGGCCCAAACCAGTCAGGTTTATGAATGAGAGAAAGGCATGGAATAATCGGGCCAAACGCCATTATTTTTGAAGCAATCAAATAGTATAGTAGAATTCGGGGGACATAATACTAAATTTGGGGACAAATTCGAAGGACATAATACTAAATTTTTGGAGCAAAAGGATAATTAATATTTGTGTACCCGGAATTATTTTTTAGTGGACAAATATCACACTTAGGTTTTGATTTGCAAATCTCCTTGCCTAATTGCACTATCAAGGCATGATATTCATTATACAATTGCACATCTTGTTTTAGATTAGTCATAAATAAATCCTGGATTTGGGTGTAAGACGTCTTTTTCTCAATCAGGTTGTGCCGGGTCAACATCCTGCGAGTATAGGCATCAACGACAAAGATAGGTTTTTGACCGGCATACAATAAAATAGAATCTGCCGTCTCTGGTCCAATGCCTTTTACTCCCAAAAGTTCTCTCCGTAATTCCCACATATCTTGATTAAACATCTGATTCAGGTCACCAGCATAGTGGGAAAAGAGAAACTTAATAAATTCCTTTAGTCTGTTTGCTTTAAGGTTGTAGTATCCCGCTGGTCTAATCAATTCCGCCAATTCATCCTCAGGTAGGTGTTTTAATCTCTCAGGGGTTAATAAATCCTGACTTTTTAAGTTATTGATTGCCTTTTCTACATTTGTCCAGGCAGTATTCTGGGTAAGTATCGCCCCAATGATTACCTCAAAAGGTGTCTCCCCTGGCCACCAGTGCCGTGGTCCAAAAGCCTCAAAAAGCCGTTTATAAATCAAAGCAAGAATTCGTAACAAGGTAAAATCCTTCTTTTGTATTTTCACATACTACCAATATATCATTTCAAACAATGTTTGTCAAGAGGAAATTTGTATGGGGGTGCGTGTAAAATTTGTGGGTAAAGTGTCCAAAAAGGTAACTGTTCAGCCAACTGCAAGTTTTTCATTATAAATAACTGTAAATTGTAAAATGGGT
>SBAY01000093.1 GCA_005239945.1 Nitrospira sp. | reverse complement strand
ATGTCGCTACGCTCCATCCCATCTTCCACCAGCCATACCATTACACAGTTATCTATATTACTCAATTATAAACATCAATATAACATATTATACGAGAGGTACATTAGGATAAAAAAACTATTAATTCCAATTTTGGGGTTATTTATACTACTTCCCAATAGTGTCTTTTCTCAAGACAATGCAGATAAATTAGATAAGATTATAATTGAGATGGGGAAAATTAAAAAAGATATAGGAAAAATTAAAACTGAGATAGCTGTTTTAAAAGAAGGACAAAATTATATAAATAAACGAATAGAGGATTTACAAAATATAATGCTTACCGGATTTGCTATATTGTTTAGTGGGATGTTTGCCGTAGTTGGATTTGTCATCTGGGATAGGAGGACAGCATTGGCACCAGCGGTAAAAAGGATAGAAGAATTAAGCCAAAAAGAAAAGGCAGTTGAGAAAGTATGAGAAGTATTAAAGGTCTATACCAGAAAAGAACCACGGTTTAAAGAGGCAATGCAAACAGCAGGTCTGCTGTAGGATGATAAAGTGAGCAGGATGAAGAAATTATTAATATTGAGTTTAATACTTATATTTTTACCGATTACTTCTTTTGCGCAAGATGAAATTATGGAAAAGTTAAATAAGATTGAACAGGATATATCTGTATTAAAAGAAGGACAAAACTATACAAACAAACGAATAGATGATTTAGACAATAAATTGAGTATAAGAATAAATGATCTTGATAATAAACTTGGCACAAGAATAGATGACCTTGATAATAATCTTAGCCGGAGAATGAATGATTTACTGGGATTTTTTTATGTGCTTTTAGCCGGAATGTTTACCCTGGTAGGATTTATCCTCTGGGACCGCCGAACGACATTAGCCCCTGCGGTAAAACAAATGGAAGAGTTAAAGCAAAAAGAAAAGACAGTAGATAAACTACTGGAAGCATTAAATATTTATGCCAGAAAAGAACCACGGTTTAAAGAGGCAATGCAAACAGCAGGTCTGCTGTAATTATTTTAAAGGAGGAGATTAGATTGAAGGAAAAGATTTTAAAAGGATTTAAAAAAACCGTTATATGTGGGTTAATATCTTTATTGTTTTCGGGTTTTATTGGGCTTAATGATGCCTTAGCCAAGATGAATATAACCCTGGATAAATGTAGGGAGGTAGCCAGAGGTAAAGTTTCCCGCTATCCAGAGTGGAAACAGGGAGAACTTGGTCCGGTAACTGTTTATTATGACCTTAAAAATCAGCCATCTGCATATATATTTGGTGTGGTCGAAGAGGGAAAAACTTTAGGCTATATTGCTATGAGTGCCAGGCAAGATTACTTTCCTATCATCGAATATGCTATAGGTCCAGATTTACCTTCTAATATGCTAAATAGATGCAGGGAAATCGCCTCTAATGCTACCTCAGGCAAATTAGGTAACCATAAGTTTTTATATTTAGGAGGTATAGATTATTTAGTTAGTTTTCAAGTAGAAGGAACTGATGAAACTATCACCGTTGGACTAAAATCAGGGATGATTTATACCAAAGAGAATTTAGCCCGAATGCAGATTATGCTTGAGAAGAGGATCAGAGAGCAAAAATCTCAATCAGAGAAAATCTGGGAAAGGGTAATTTCAAAAGCACCTCATCGTGCAATACAATCCAAGATCCTCCCAGGAGTAGAGGCGTATACCTGGTATCGAGGTTGTGGACCTTCATCTGCGGGAATGTTACTTAATTATTATGGGACAAGTACTTCTCCGTGGGGTGGTGCTTTTTCTATCGTTTATCATCAACCAGGAGCATTTATCTGGTTCTTTCCTGGAACACAGACAGCTACTGCTTTTTGCCCACGAGGATTAGTTGACCATCTCGCTGATGATATTGGACTTCGTAATAACGGAGGTACCACTACAGATTATGGGGTTACTCCACCTGATTTAGCTAATGCAATCGATACTGTGGGGAAAATGCATGGATATTGGTTTAAATCTTTTCCTATACCAGATGGTCCACCTATGCAATATTTTAACAAATTTAAAGCAGAAATCGATGATAATCGCGCCTTTATATTGGGTTTTGGTGATGATAATCCAAAGCCATATTCCTCGCATTTTGTTTTCGCATGGGGATACACTTATGAAAATACTCCCCCTCCGTATGAACATTATATTAGGATATATAATACATGGGATGTAAATATACATGATATTTTACTTGAAAATCAAAATGAGATTTGTGCAGTTTTTTCTACACCGCCTCCAATTGATACTCAAGCGGATGAAATAACCGTATATCGTAGTTATGATAATATGGTTTCCCAAATACCTGCTGAACCAGTGTTTAAACAAGGAGCAGATATATATGTTACCGTTAAAGATGGGACAACAACAAGTAAAGTAGTTGGCTTGGTAAATATTATTATAGAGAAACTTAGTGAGCCAAAGGCAAGTATTACAGTAACTGTTCGAGATGACGGACTTGAAAATGATTGGCGTGATGGCGATGGTATTTATAGTGGTAAGTTCAATATTGACCAGCTAAATTTGGGTAATGGACAAAAGGCAATGATAACCGCTAACTTAAGTCAGGGCACTATACAGGAAACCTTTACTATTACGGCGGAATATGTTACTCCAATATTTGTTCAATCTCCCGCGGTCTCAAAGGGTATTTTTTCTCCATTATTAGCCCCAGGAACTACCACGGTAAGTTTTACCGCCTACGATGATGTCCCAAATGGCACCTGGACTTATGCCATTACTATAGATGGACTTATTCCCTCTGGAGCAGGTTCATCCGGGACATGTAAAGGTTCTACTACCGTATTATTTGATTGGAACGGGAAGGATAATGGTGGTGATATACTTTCAGATGGGACACATACTATAACCGTAGTTATAACAGATTTAGCCCAGAATTCTAACACAGAGACAACGCAGGTTATCATTGATATGACGGACCCGGTGATAGAGAATACTGGTTTGTCTGATGATTATTTCTCTCCACCAGCACCTGAGGGCACAACTACAATTACCTTTACTGGTAGTGATACCTACGGCACCTGGTCGTATATTTTACTGAGTGGAACAAGAACTTTATGTGGTTCGGGAACACCTGTTGGTACTAGGTCAACAACATATCAGGTAGTATTTGATTGGAATGGTAAGGTGCAAACTGAAAGTGGTGAACTTCTACTTGGTCAAGGAACACACCTCATTACTATTTTAGTTACAGATTTTGTAGGAAATACAGTGACGACGACTTTATCTGCCACGATAGATAAAACTAATCCCTGGTCATCGGCAATATCTGTCTCCCGAGACATCTTTTCACCAGAGGGCATTTATCCTGATACAACTATCTCATTTTCTGCAGGTGATGTCCATGGTTCATGGACATATTCTATCTTAGTTGATGGGCAAATACCTGGTGGTGTGGGGGAATCAACAGGAACACACACCGTCGGGACATCGAATATCAGCTTTACTTGGGATGGTTCACCACTTGCTGAAGGCACACATACGGTTCTGGTAACTATCACTGATTTTGCTGGTAATGCGGTCAGTACCTCTACTACGGTGATTATCGATACCACTAAACCTGATATTAGCAATCTTTATGCCTCTTCCTATTATTTCTCACCAGCCAGGGCTACAGTAACCATTACTTTCACAGGTTTTGATGAGAGAGGAACATGGAGTTATGAATTAAAGGTGGATGGTTATACACCCGGCGGAGGGACAGCTACAGGAACAGGTTTTGAGAGTCAAACGATAACATTTGTCTGGGATGGCACACCGGTTAGTGAAGGACTTCATACATTTGCCGTGAATCTTACAGACCTGGCGGGTAACACTAAAACCGCCTCTATTTTTATTACGACTGATAATACGCCACCAACTATTGGTTCATTAACTGCCTCTGAATATTATTTCTCACCAGGTGCTTCGCCTGATGTAAAGGATACGACTAATATCAATTTTACGGGTAATGATGCCTTAAGTCCATGGACATATTCGTTATTACTTGGCACTCGAACCCTTGATGGAATAGGGATACCATCTGGAACTCAAACCGGAGCTGCGGCAATAACATTTATATGGAATGGAAATGTGATGAGTACCCCTCTGCCATCTGGTAAGTATGATATATCCGTAGTTTTAAGCGATATTACGGGTAATACCAGAACACAAATTATATCTATCACTATCGATAATACCCCTCCAGTAATAGTTACAGAACTTTCCTCCACAAGTTACTATTTTTCTCCGGTAAATGGTCTTGGGACACCTACCTTTTCTTTTGAAGGAGACGAGGATAATTCTACCTGGTATTATGAATGGCTAATTGGAGGAAAGTCCCCTCAAGGAACTTCAACAGGGACATCTACGGGACTGACAATGATAGAATTTACATGGAATGGTAGAGATAACCTGGGGAATAGGTATGCTGAGGGGACATATTTAGTTTTGGTCACGCTCACAGACCAAGCAGGAAATACCAATACTACCACAACCCAGATTACGATTGATGATACTGCGCCTCGATTTATCTCACCATTAGAGGTTATACCGACTAAATATTCTTATAACAGCTCGATTATGGCTACGGCTACGATTACATTTACAGCTTCAGACAAAGGCGGCGGAACATGGAGTTATACTATTACAGTCGATGATAAGCAACCAGGAGGAACAGGCTTCTCTACAGCAACAACCAAAGGAACACAAACGGTTGTGTTTTATTGGAACGGTAGGGATAAGGATGGATTTGAATTTGCAGATGGACCACATACCGTCAAGGTTACCCTTAAAGATATGTTAGGGAATTCAAAGGTGGAAACTGTTTCTGTCGAATTAGAAAGCACACCACCTACTATTTATACCTACGATGTTTCCAGCTATTTCTTTAGCCCAATTGGGGATAAAGGGACGACAACAACCATTCAATTTAGCGCTAATGATAATTCGAATAAATGGTTCTATAAATTACGAATAGGGACTCGAACACCAGCGGGCTGGGGTGACCCAACAGAAGGTGCTCGTCAAGGACTTCAAGCTATAGCTTTTACCTGGAATGGTAGGTGGATAAATAATGGAACAGAGACATTATGTGAAGATGGCATTTATACATTTACCATAAAAGTCTATGACGAAATGAGTAATGCTACTACCACAGATCTCTACATTACGATTGATACTACTCCTCCACAAATATTTGCAGTTGAAGCAGTTGGAGCTGATACATTAGGGACAAAATGTTTGGGAGAGCGAATATTATTTGAATTAAAGGCTGATGAAGAGGGTGAGGCGGCTGTTTTATTGGGAACAACTACCCTGCAAAGTGCAGAAGAGGTAAAAAGTGGAGCAGAATATATTAGATTAGATAGTGGTTGGAATCAGTTTGATACAGGTCCAGTAGTTGGTGGGTGGGTTGAGATTATTGCCGTTAAAGTAAATCCAGGGACTGTTACCAGCTGGAAATTTAAGATAGGGGATTATGTGACGGTAAAAGGATTATATGATGCGATTAATACAGCGATTGCAGGTATTGGGACATTTACTTATTCTACCACTACCGACAGATTTAGACTAAGTTGTCAGCCAGATTACAGAATGATTGTTCACGACTATGATGTTGAGGCATTTCACCAACCATTCTTTAGCTCGGCAAAGATTCCTGTTGGTTATGTCCCATTGCCTGATTATCGAGGTAATGGTGTTTATAAAGGTTATTTTGAGGTGCCTAAAATGGATGTTGCCAGTAGGTTCGATGTCTGTGGATATTTTATGGATTTAGCCGGTAATTGGGCAGTTAATAATGGGACATCTTCACATTCTATCCAGATTGATGGAACAAAACCTATGCCGGTAGGTAATTCAATAATAATTGGGTTAAGAACAGAGCCTCCAGCAGGAACGACTATCTTTAATACCAATCAAACAAAGGTAACCTTCAGTATGATAGTCGTAGAAAAATATGATGAGCCATTTGATATCATAGGAATAACTCGAGGTACCTCTTCAGCTACGATTAATGTTAATCTAAAACTAGATAGACATATTGGTCCGGGGGATAGTGTAATTGTCTGGAATGATTATATTCGAGACAGTGATAATAAGATATGGAATGACCACTCCCGAGTCTGGCTTGTCCAGTTACAAGCCACTAATTCAATAACTATATCCTACGATTCACCTTATTTTGGTGCAGCAATTTCAGGCACAGACACAGTAGACTCTCTCTTGAAGACCTCTCATCTCCACATTATGACAGGTACATTTACTAGCGGTGGAATGGCCTCCGTTGACCTTGGCATTTTTCACACCGGGATAATACTCTATGATGATGGAGATAATAATCAACATTCCGATAAGCTACAAAATGATGGAATTTATACGAGAAGATATGATATTCCTAATGGAGTCGATGTCAAGAATATACCCATAATCGGGCATTATGTTGCCCAAAATAATGACCGGGTATTAAATGATGGTTATCCATTTAATGATAAAGATAGTCTACCATTTTATTATCCGGATAATGACTTGGATTTCTTTAACAATATTTATGCAAGTATAGACACTATTCGTCCTGTAATCAATTTACTTGGTGTTAATCCTTTACTATTTAATCCCTTGAAGGATAAAAGGATAGAGATTAAATATCGACTTATGCAAAGTATTGTGGCGGATGTCAGAATAGTGATAAAGCAAGGAAGTAATGAGATTAAAGATTTAGGGATTCATCAGGCCAATCAAGGTGATAATGTTCTTTATTGGGATGGTAAAGATGAAAATGGAGATTGGGTTACAGATGGGAATTATCGATATTATATTTTCGCCACAGATGAGGCAGGAAACACGACCGAAGATGAAGTATATGGAGATATTAAGGTTACTACCTTAGAGGTGAAGATAGATGAGTTGGTGATAGATGTGAGTATGCCTACTCCAGTGGAAGATAAAGTCATAGTTGACCATCTGAGCGTAACGATAAAATCTTCCATTAATGCAGACCCATCTCAACTACAAAATCTTGGTTTTGACCTTAGCCCAGATCGTGAATATAACCTCCGGAGTACGGCTAAACCTTATGCCTTATTTAAGATTACTGTGCATAATGCAGTGGGTGACTTACTATTTGAGATAGGTCCTGATTTAAATGGTTCAGTAGATTCAGACCCTCATCTAGAATCAGATGATTTACCTAACTATTATATTCGTCCTGAGTATAGAATTCCGCCTGAAGGGACAAATACCATCCTTACATATTCATTACAATTTGGTGAATTACCTGAATGTGGTGACCATGATGCAGGGAATGATTGGGATACATTAATAGCTTTTGATAGAAAAGATATAGAGGATGAATTCTGTAAGGATTATACGGCGGAGTTTAATGGGACATTGAAAAATATAGAACTCGGAGAGGGGACTTATTATATCAAGGTATTTACCAAGTTAGTTGCTGGAGAGTGGGTTTGGGCAGGTGATTGGGAAAGAGATACAGGCAATAATCCGATTGGAGAGAGATGGCACTATGAACCTGACTATGGACATTACGGGCTTATTTCCAACATTCGAGAACAGCGGTTTGAATTAAGGGTGATACCAAATGATGAAGTTGACCATATTGCCCCTGAAATACTAGAATCCTTCCCGGCAAATAATGAGATAGTTGACCCAGGAGAGGTTGAAAGCGGAGATAATAATATGGAGAATGTAGTCTGGGTTCGTGTGAAAGATGATGATAATGGACAAGGAGTTGATTTTACTAACTCTAAGATTACCCTTAAAGATGCAAATGGAGAGGATGTGGCCGGTGAACCATCAAACAATGGGATGGATAAACTTTATTGGATAATAGATGAGGTTAAGTTCCCTGAGGGGTTAACAAAACCAGGGGAGTATTCTATTGATATTAAGGTAATGGATAAGGCGGCTAATAGTAAATATGAAACTCGGAAATTTATCGTTCCGGATAATACCCCACCTAGGATAGGGGATACATCTCCGTTTGACCAGAAAGTAATTGGCGAATTTGACACAATGCCTATGGAATTTACGGCAGTTATAGATGAGAGAGATACAGGTGCTTCAGGGATAGATTGGGATAAGTCAAAAATCATATTATTAAAAGGTATTGAGGAAATTCAAATTACACGAGAGAAACCCAGTACAATTACTGATACTGTCAACTATGGAACTATAAGGTATTCTATTTCAAGTCTATCGGCTGGAACATACACTATGCAAGTAGAGGCATGGGACACTAAGAATAATGGTGATACAAAAGTAATCACTTTTTATGTAACCTCAGAAGGTTATATCTATGTGAAATTGGGTCCATTGACTTATTTAAGCATTCCACCTATGACCTGGGCAACTTGTACAACTACCGGTTCAGGAACATTAGTTGGAAGTAATACCATTACTATTGGGACGACAACTGATACTCCTCCTGGACATACAAATTTAGAAGTTATAGAACCAACCATTGAATTCTTATTTAATGGTATTCAAGGAAGGATAGTATTTGATAAACCTGTAAAACTGATGATGCATTATACCGAAAATAATGTAATAGATTTGCAGGCATTAAACCTGACAGAGAGTGATTTATCAATATATGAATCTGATGGTTCTGCGTGGACAAAGAAAGTAACCAGTCAAGTAGAAGGACAAAATAATCTTGTCTGGCTTAATATAGATAAAGGAACAGAATTACAAGACAAATATGCGATTATGTACACAACACCAGGGGATATAGTAATTACATTTTCTACTCAAGAAAAAGGTAAACGGGCAGAACTAAGAATTACACGAGGGACAACTCTTCCTGGTAATAAGCCTATATTAGATAATACAATTACTATGCGACAAGCAACTGACCCAGGAAAACATAAAGATGAGTTGGGGTTGGAGGCTATTACACCAATGATTGAATTTCTGGTAGATACTGTTCCACAGAATCTATCATTTAGTGGAACAGTTAGCCTCTGGTTGTATTATCAGGATACCGATTATCCAGTTGGAACTGACGAAAACAAGGATTTAAAACCGTATGGATGGGATGTTGCTGGAGCTAATTGGAGTTCACCACTATCAGTATCAGGAAGCAATCCAACAGGTAATTGGATACTACTCAAGCCTACTTATCTTCGTCAAATAGTAGCGATTATGTATCCAATGGCAGTAGTTACACCGACATTAGAATCATTTAAGGATAGTATCCGTGCCTATCCCAATCCGGCTAAATCTGGTCGGGTAACATTTAGGTATAATTTAAGCCAAAATACCCGGATAACAATTAAAATCTATACAATTATGGGTGATTTGGTTTGGGAATCAAGTTATAATGATACTGCTGGACCAGGGATTACACATGACTGGGGTTGTGTGAATAAGGCAGGCAAAAAGATAGCCTCAGGACTCTATATCTACCGGATTACTGCCGATGATGGTAGTCAAGAGGTAACCGTAACCAAGAAATTGATTGTTGTTCAATAGATAGGTTTCCTGATAAGTATGGGATAAAAGGGTTATAAGAGAAAAAGTAAGTTATGAATAAGAAGCAAAGAGAATCTACGGCTAAACTTCTTTATGATTTAGTAAAATTATCCTTTACTGGTCTTATAATTGCAGGAATAATTCCTGGTAAACTTATTAGTTCTGTTTCTATAATTATAGGGGTTGTTGTTTTACTCTTAGCCTTTAGTATTGCTTACTGGCTTGAGAGAAAGGAGTAAATTGGTGAATAATTTAACACTTTTTTTTCTATTATTTGGTTTTATTCTGATTATAGGTTGGATATGTATTTATTACCAGGAACATAAGGGGAAAATATCAGAATCTAAATAATAGTAAATGTCCAGATAAGGGGTTATGAGTATATGGGTAGCAGGGAAAATAGTTTTTTATTATGACCCATTACCTATAAACTACAAACCTGGTACCTGAACGCTTACAAATTATCAAGGAGGTTATTTATCATGAGAAAATTAGTAGTCTTAATGAGCATTTTAGCCATGCTAGCCCAAAATTCTATCCAGGTGGTTAAATCCTATGCTGGAGAAGATGATGTGGGTGTATGCACGGCTGAATTTTTAAAGATAGGTCAGGGTCCCAGAATAGTTGCTATGGGTGGTGCTGGGGTAGCCATAGCTAATGATGTTAATGCCACCTATTGGAATCCAGCCGGGCTTGTCCAACTTGAATTACGAGAAATAACCGCGGCCAAAACATCATGGTTTGAGAATATAGACACTAATTATCTTGGTTTTGCCCAACCACTTCTACCTATCAACAAGATGAAAAGGGCTATGGGTATAAGCTTGACGATGTTAAATGTAGGTGGAATTGAGGGATGGGATAATACAGGGAAAAACCCTACTACATTACAGGTAGATAACTTAGTTTTTACTTTATCCTATGCCCTTGAATTACGCAAAGGTATTTCTTGTGGCTTTAATCTAAAAACGATTAAACAGGACCTTGCTGGTAATAAAGGGACAGGTATGGCTGTGGATATTGGACTTCTTTCAAGGTATTCTCCCAAAACATCCTTTGGTTTAAATATCCAAAATTTAGGTCCAAAATTTAAAACTGCCAATGCCAAAAATGACTTGCCGTTTAATATAAAATTAGGTGTTGGTTATAAACCTGAGTTGTTTGGTGAAAACACATTAGTCGCCGTGGATGTAGAAATGCCCAAGGATAATGATTTTAACTTCTGTGCCGGGGCCGAATACTTTCTGACTCCAAGATTAGGAGTGAGACTGGGATATAACAACCAGATGGGGTATTCCATGGGAGTAGGATTTAAAAGTACGGGTGAGGGATATTTTGAAGGGGTTGAGGTGGAAGTAGATTATGCCTTTGTTTCACACGATGACTTTGATAATTCACACCGGTTTTCATTTATTACTAAATTCTAATATGAATCCACAGATTACACAGCGCAGCAGAGCCGCAACCAAATCCCAACCTAACGGTTGGAAAAGGAGGTTTATCGCTTTAACCACACCAAGGTATGTCTT
>SBAY01000347.1 GCA_005239945.1 Nitrospira sp. | reverse complement strand
TTCAAAGAGCTTTTAATCTGGAGCCACCAACAAGGGAAAATGGGCAAAACCATTGAATCTGTATTGGCAACTCTCTAAAAAACGCAAAAGTTCAGTTAAAGAATTTATATTTTTTAGCCGATATTATGATAGAGGATTTATTTTTTTAGTCAAGGAGAAAAAACTGGACATTATCTAATAAGGAGGTTTAAAAAGATGAATTTTGAAGGAATTTTACAAGCTTGGTCAATGGCTGTGTTGGTTGTTATTGTAGGTGTTTTGACAGGGATGGTCTGGTTACTTATCAGGGAGATTCGTAAATCAGTCACAGCATCTTGCAGTTTAGTCGAAGAAATTAAACAGGTCCGCAAATCAGAAAGCATGCCTCATGTGTTGGTTGACATTAAACCCAAAGAGACACAGATTCAGGCTTTAGAGGTAGTAATTCGTAACATAGGTGAAGGATGTGCCTTTAACTTTAATTGTAAATTCACCCCGGATATTCTCTATCGTGAGAAACCAAAGATAACGATTTCCGATTTACCTATCTTTAAAAATCTGAAGGTGATTCCTCCCAAAGAAGAAATAAGATTTTTCTTTGCCAATGCAACAGAATATATGAATGATGTTACCAAACCTAAGGAATTCGATGTGTTTATTTCTTATGAAGATGGTTTTGGACAGGTGCAAAATGAGTCAGCTCATATCGATTTGACGGTTAGAAACATCCTTTTATTTACTGAAGAAAAAGGGTTAAATGATGTGGCTAAAGAGGTAGAGCGACTGACACGCGAGATTTGTTGGATGAGACGAAGCATAGAGCATGGAATGAATGGTTATGGAAAAACAACTGGAGAGGTTATTTCTCTGCAGAAATAAGGTATAAATGAGAATTATAGGATTAGACATAGGGGATGTCCGAATTGGTGTCGCTGTTAGTGATGAATCAGGAATAATCGCCCAGGGAATAGATGTAATCACCAGAGAAGAGGCTTGCCTCGGTGATGATTCCGTCGTCTTCAAACAACTTAAAAATTTAATCGATATTTACCAGGTAAAGGAAATAGTTGTCGGTTTACCCAAAAGGATGAATGGAGAGGTAGGCCATCAGGCAAAGAAGACGCTTGAATTTATTGAGACTATGCGGCTAAATCTAAATATACCGATCAAAACCTGGGATGAACGATTGACCAGTAAGATAGCTAAAGATGTATTAAAACAAACATCGGTCAAAACAAAGAGACAAAAGGGAAATGTAGATAAATTAGCCGCAATTTTGATTTTACAAGGTTATTTGGATTGTTGTCGAAAAAATAGTAATCGGTGAATCGGTAATCAGTAATCGGTAATAAGATAAGCGAATCATTGCGTTTTCCTTACCGATAACCTGATTACCAATAACCAATAACCAACTAAACGGAGGTAGAGTAATTATGAAAAAACCACATGATTCAAAAGAAGGAATTGTAGGAACGGTAGACATGGGTGAGGTTCAAACGAACTTCTCATTTTCAAAGGATAGAGGAATTGTAGGCACCATAGATTTAGGTGAAGCAAAAGGGGAATTTGTCTATTTGAAAGATAAAGGAATTGATGGAAACATTCAGTTGGGTGAGGCGGCCGCCAAATTCACCTATTCGAAAGAAAAAGGGGTTTTTGGAACAGTTGACATGGGTGGTGTCGAAGGCGAATTCAGTTATACCAGGGCAAATGGTATCAATGGAAATTTCAATATGGATGATGCCCCGGCTAAATTTACATTTACTCAAGAAAAAGGCATTCATGGAACGGTGGATATGGGTGGTGTCCAGGGTAATTTTAATTATACTAAAGAGAAAGGACTGTCGGGAACTATAAAGATGGATGATGTCGAAGCAAATTTTACATATATAAAAGACAAAGGGATTGTAGGTATTGTTGATATGGGCGGAGCAGAAGGTGATTTTACCTATTCGAAGGCAAGAGGTATCTTTGGTGTAGTTGACATGGGTGGTGTGCCAGCAGATTTTACCTTCTCTACAGTTAAAGGAATCGAAGGCAAGGTAAAAATGGGAGATGCCGAAGGTAATTTTACCTATTCCAAGGAAAAAGGTGTCTTTGGCACCGTTGATATGGGTGGTGTTCTGGGGGATTTTACCTTCTCAAAAGAACGCGGAATTGTGGGAACAATAGATATGGGTGAGGTAAAAAGTGATTTTACTTACTCAAGGGAAAAAGGGATTGTTGGCACTATTGAGATGGGTGAGGCAAAAGGTGAATTTACCTATACAAAGGCTCATGGTATTCACGGAACAGTTGACATGGGTGAAATAAAGGGTCATTTTGTCTATTCTAAAAAAGGTGATGCCGTAGGAACATTTGAGATAGGTGTTGAACCTATTGAGGAACAAGGGGTTAAAGTAGAAATATCACCATTGCCTCAAGAACCGGTGGTTGAGGTAGCGCCAGCTCCGGCTATAGAAGAAATCGAACCTGGTTCTGTAGAAGATATGGCCAGAAGGGTGGCTAAAAAGGCTGAAGAGGCGGCTATAAGAGCAGAAAAAGCCCTTGAACGGGCCATTGAAGAGGTAGTAGAAGAAACTAAACAAAAAGAATCCGAAAAAGAGACTAAGAGAGAAGAATCTAAAGAAGAATTTAGTTATTTCGCTGATAAAGCAAACATCCCTATAGAAAAAATAATAGAAGAAGTAGAAAAAAGCTTTAAATAACTGTAAATTGTAAAATGGATACGGTAACAATAAATGAACATTACTCCGCTACCACTTATCGACCAAAAACTAAGTGATTTTAAATTAATCACGGAGATAAAAGTAGGCGAAAGACTCGAAGGGGTGGTTGAGGATGTCCTGGACAATAAAACCTACCTTTTTAAACTCAAGGGATTCACCTTTCGTGCCAGAAGCCCACTTGACCTTAAAAAATACGAGAGAATTCAGGTAGAAGTAAGTAGCCTTGAACCAAGAGTTGTCTTGCGGTTACTACCCCCAACAAGGCAAGCCTTAGCCTCTGAAAAAACGAATCAATTCGATATGGCGGATTCCCTGACAAAGCAAGCCTCTTATTTCACTACCCCTGATTTATCATCTCTGGGGATGAATAATTTAGCTGTTAAAACATTTGAAACCGACGAAGAGGTCTCTCCTGAAGGAATAAAAACTAACTACCAGTCGATGGATATTCTTTTAGAGATGTCGGAATTAGGTAAGGTTTTAGTCAAAATAACCCGTCAAAAGGCTTGCCTTGTTGAGGGGGTATCCTATTACCAAATAGTGGTTGAAGATAAAAATATCAAGGAATTTGTCCAGGAAAACCTCTCGAAGTTATTAACTGATTTAAGAAATGCAGGTTATCTCATCCCTCATATAAATTGCACTGTTAATCCTAATCTAAAAAACTCCTCAACGAGGCAAGTCTCTAATCCTACATTAAGTAAAACCGAAAAAGGTTATAGTAGATTTAATAAAATGGCATAAATGAGAAGGTATAATCGACAATTCACATTTTGACAAATTTGTAATCGCGTATTAAAATTTGTAGGACATGTTTCTGCAAAAGAAATGTATAATCAAATTAGATACCTGCAAGGCATTAAGTGAAGTATGATTTATCCAATCCCTTCATTAAATTCTATCTTCTGTAGGGAATAATTCAAATTGACCCAAAAAGGATAATTTAAGGGAACCAAATAACCTTGAAAAATAAAGGAATTACACAAATGGAATAAAATACATTG